>JANTHA010000221.1 GCA_024762625.1 Thiotrichaceae bacterium | reverse complement strand
GCGCGACCTGGAAACCATTCGACTGGCGCTAACCGCCGCAGAAACCGGTCATCTTGTATTTGGCACCCTGCATACGACCAGCGCGCCCAAAACGATTGATCGTATTGTCGATGTATTCCCCGCTGAAGAAAAAGACATGGTGCGCTCCATGATTGCCTCTTCCCTGCAGGCGATTATTTCACAAACATTATTGAAACGCACAGGCGGCGGCCGCGTCGCGGCGCATGAAATCCTTATCGGAACAGGCGCAGTGCGCAACATGATCAAGGAAAATAAAATCCCGCAAATGCATTCTGCGCTACAAACTGGCGCTGAAGATGGCATGCAAACGCTGGATCAAAGTTTGCAACGATTGGTAACCATGGGCCAGACAACCCGTGAAATCGCCGCCAAAAAAGCCAAAGACCCTAATCTATTCATGGCGGCGCCAGTATAAAACCAATCGATCTCGCCACATGAATTATTGTTAATTTTAATAAAACCTAAAAACTAAAAAGAAGAATAACAATGGATAAAGAAAACGCAGTCTCGTATGTACATCAATTGCTTCATGCAATGCTGGAAAAAGATGCTTCGGATTTATTTATTACCGCTGGCGCTGCCCCCTCAATAAAGCATGATGGCCTGGTTGTTCCATTATCTGATCAAAAACTATCAGGCGATCACGCCAGTTTGCTGGTTCGATCCATTATGAATGACCGCCAGTTGAAAGAGTTTGAAGAGCACATGGAATGCAATTTTTCTATCAGCCTGCCTGGCAAGGCGCGTTTTCGTTGTAATGTATTCACCCAGCGCGGGGCGACTGGCATGGTATTGCGGCATATTCCACAATACATTCCGGGCTTTAAAGAATTGGGTTTGCCGCCTGTATTAAAAAACATTTCAATGACCAACCGTGGGCTGGTCATAATGGTGGGCGCCACCGGTTCCGGTAAATCGACCACTCTGGCCTCCATGATTGATCTTCGCAACAAAAATAGTCAGGGGCATATTGTCACCATCGAAGATCCGATTGAATTCACCCATGATCACAAACAATGCCTGGTTACACAACGCGAAGTCGGCGTTGACACCGAAGATTACGCGATTGCCTTGAAAAACACCCTGCGACAAGCGCCTGACGTCATATTGCTGGGCGAGGTTCGCGACCGAGAAACCATGGAATACGCCATTGCCTATGCGGAAACGGGGCACCTTTGTCTAACGACATTGCACGCCAACAGCACCAACCAGGCGTTGGATCGTATTATCAACTTCTTCCCTGAAGAACGCCGCCAGCAGCTCTTGATGGATCTTTCGCTAAATCTCAAGGCGGTTGTATCGCAACGGCTGGTCAGAAAGATCAATGACGATGGCCGCTTGCCCGCGGTTGAAATCTTGCTGAATACACCAATGATGGCTGACCTGATCTACAAAGGCGATGTGCCCGGCATCAAAGAACTGATTTCCAAGTCGAACAATCTCGGCATGTGCACCTTCGATCAGGCGCTGTTCCGCTTGATTGATGCGCGCATGATTTCGGTTAAAGAAGGTATGCGCAATGCCGATTCAATCAACGATCTGCGTCTGCAATTAAAACTGCATAGCCGTCACGCAAAGAAAAATGATTTCTACAAAGGAACGGAATCTTTAGCGATGGAAGTGGTGGAAGATGACAACAATGGCATGCTGTAACGCCAATGGTCGCTAACACACATAATTCATCCAATAACAATAATAACAGCATGATGAAAATAACTCCCTATCTGGAAGCCATGGTCAAAAGAGAAGCCTCGGATCTCTATTTAACCACTGGCGCACACGCCTGCCTGAAAATCATGGGTAAGCTTGAGCATTTAAGTAAAAACAAGTTGATGCCAGGTATCATTTCTTCGTTCGCCAAAGAAATGATGAGCGACAAAGACTGGGAAATATTTCACGAGACCAAAGAAATGAACAAAGGTCTTTCTGTAAGAGACCTTGGACGTTTCAGGGTGAATGTGTATTTTCAACGAGGCGAGGTTTCCATGGTGATACGCCACGTTAAATCAAACATCCTCCCTCCGGAACAACTAGGCTTGCCAGAAGTGCTTAAACATCTGGTAATGAAAAAAGAAGGACTGTTTCTTTTTGTTGGTTCAACAGGCGCAGGAAAATCAACATCGATGGCGTCTTTGATCCAGTACCGCAATGAACGCGAGGCCGGTCATATTCTAACCATAGAAGACCCGATTGAATTTACCTTCCGGCATGATAAATCCATTATCGGACAGCGCGAAGTCGGCTTCGATACGCTCTCCTATGAAGACGCCATGCGCGAAGCCATGCGCGAAGCGCCCGATGTCATCATGGTCGGCGAGATCAGAAGCACCGCAACGGTTGAAGCCGCCATGGGTTTCGCAGATACAGGACATCTGGTTATCAGCACCCTGCACGCCACCAATACCATTCAGGCGCTGGAACGTTTAATCTATTTATTGCCTTCCGAACAAAAAAGCCGGGTTCTGATGGATTTGTCGCTGAATCTACGCGCCGTGATTGCACAACGCCTGATTCCAGATGTAAATGGTCGCTATGCGTTGGCGACTGAGGTACTGGTGAATACGCCATTTTGCGCAGAAGTGATCCGCAAAGGCAACATACAACAAATCAAGGAAATTATTGACAAGGGCGCCGTGGATGGCATGCATAGCTTTGACCAGTCTCTGGTCGAGCTCTATAAGCAGGGCAAAATCACCCGCGATAATGCGCTTGAACACGCCTCGTCCAGAAACAATCTTGACTGGATGCTCAGCTTTGATGGTCAAAAAGGCGAAACCCAATCTCATCAAAACCAGCAAGAAAGAAGTGTTGCGCCAAAAGCGGATATCGGCAATTCGGGCCTGCCAGAGATACTTTAATCCTGCATACAGACAGTTTGATGATCGGTTATAATTCCGTTTTTTAAAGCATCGGCAAACGGATGAAACTCGGAATCGACCTGGGCGGCACCAAAATAGAAATTATCGCGCTGGATGACGCCGGCAATACGCTGCATCGCGAACGCATCGCAACCCCGCAAAATGATTATCAGGCAACGCTTGACGCAATTTCAACACTGGTCGCCAGCACTGAAAAACTGCTTGAGCAAACTGGCTCACTCGGTATTTGCACTCCAGGCGCAATCTCACCCCATAGCGGCTTACTTAAAAATTCCAATTCAGTCTGTCTTAATGGAAAACCGTTCAAGCAGGATATTGAAACCAGCCTTCAACGCGATGTAGTTATCGCCAATGACGCCAACTGTTTTGCGCTCTCGGAAGCCGTTGACGGCGCCGCCAAAGGCGCAGACATCGTGTTTGGCGTGATTATCGGAACCGGCGTTGGCGCAGGCATTGTGATTAACGGCAAGGCGCTAAGCGGCGCCAATGCGATTGCCGGGGAATGGGGGCATAATCCGCTGCCCTGGCCAAAGGATGATGAACGCCCCGGCATGGATTGTTATTGCGGCAAAAAAGGCTGCATTGAAACCTGGTTGTCCGGGCCTGGTTTTGCACGTCATTTTGCAATGAAACGCCAGCAAACATTAACGGCCAAACAAATCGTGAAACGCGCCGCTCAAGGCGACCAAGACTGTGAGCTTGCCTTGCAAGCGTACGAAGAGCGTCTGGCGCGCGGTCTGGCCCATGTTATCAACCTGCTTGATCCCGATGTGATTGTGCTCGGCGGCGGCATGTCGAACATTGACCGACTGTATCAGAATGTGCCGAAACGCTGGGGAGCTTATGTTTTTTCTGATCACGTTAGCACTCGCTTGTTGCCGCCCAGATATGGCGATTCCAGCGGCGTAAGAGGAGCCGCATGGTTGACTAATCATCCGGGCGAGACTGACTAATAATGTCACC
>JANTHA010000220.1 GCA_024762625.1 Thiotrichaceae bacterium | reverse complement strand
AATTTAATCTATGTAAAAAATATAACGATAACAATGACAAATTTCATGAAAACCTATTCGCAACTTCAACAGGAACAAATTCGTCTGGGCGGCGTGCTTTTACACCCGACCTCATTGCCATCCGGAAGGCTGGATGAAGACGCATTTCGCTGGGTGGATTTTATGGCGGCCTCTGGTCTGCATGTCTGGCAAGTCTTGCCATTGGGAGTTCCACAACATAATTTATCACCTTACCAGTGCTATTCTGCGTTTGCGCTGAACCCCGCATTGCTGGCGAGGGATGCCGAAATCTTTGATCAGCACAAACAGGACAGTGATTTTAAAAACTGGTATCAAAAGGAACATTACTGGCTGGATGATTACGCCCTGTTTATGGTGCTCAAGCAGGAACATTCAAATTGCGCCTGGTATGAATGGCCGGATTACCATAAATACCGGGATGCTGCGTCACTGGAGAAATTCAGACAAAATAATCTAACTGAGATTTTTGAGATTTACTGGCAACAATATCAATTATATTCGCGCTGGCGAGAGATCTGTGATTACGCCAGCGAACACAAAATATATCTGTATGGCGATATGCCTCTGTTTGTGGCCCACGATAGCGCTGATGTTTGGGCTAATCAGGAATGTTTTTTGCTTGATGAAAATGGCATGCCCACCGTGGTTGCAGGCGTGCCGCCGGATTATTTTTCTGAAACAGGCCAACACTGGGGAAATCCGCATTATAACTGGGAAAAAATGCAGGAAACAGGCTTTGATTGGTGGATAAAACGCTTGAAGAATGACTTGCAACTTTTTGATATTCTCAGGATAGATCATTTTCGCGGGCTAGAAGCCGTGTGGATGATTGACGCCGCTTACGACACGGCGGAAAATGGATACTGGCAAAAAGTACCGGGCGATCAACTGTTGCAAACCTTGCAGGAAGAACTGGGAAATGTGCCCTTGGTTGCAGAGGATCTGGGCATCATTACGCCTGAAGTGAATGCCTTGCGAAAACGTTTTCACTTGCCTGGCATGTCGGTATTGCAGTTTTCATTTGATGGTTTTGAGGATAATCCACACAAACCACAAAACATTGAATATGATCGTGTGGTGTATACCGGCACCCATGATAATGACACCAGCGTCGGTTGGTTTAAGAGTCTCGATCAAGAAACGCAACATTTTGTATTAAAACTTCTCAATCTTGAAGAAACAGGGGATGATATGGAGCAAAATGTGGATGTGGTCGTTGATGCATTGATTAACACCGCGTTTGGGACAAAAGGGCAGCTAGCTGTTATCCCCTTGCAGGATTTTTTACATCTGGATGGCGATGCGCGCATGAACCTTCCCGGCACAGCGGACAATAACTGGCGTTGGCGATTTGACTGGAAGCAGATTCCGGATGATCTTGCTTCGGACATCAGACAAAAACTATTGCTGGCCGGGCGCTTGTTAGACTGATTAGTGCGTATCAAGCTTATAATGTGAGCAGTAGAAACCAGAAATAGAGTAAAAAGTATAAAAAGCGGACAACAAAAACGATGAAAGAGCAAATAAAACGTCTTCAGGAAGGACGCCATCACGATCCCTTTGAAGTCCTGGGCGTTCACCCCGCCGGCAAGGGGTTCAAGGTGGTTCGGGTGTTCATCCCACAAGCGGAACAAGCGGAACTGGTCGGGGTAGCGGAAGACCCTCAGGCGGAGCCAGGTCGTATTCCGATGGAACGCATTAGCGGCACGGATATTTTTGAAGTCACACTGCCGGAAAAGACAAAACTGGTCAAACATTTTGGCTTGCACTGGTTGCAAAAAGGCCAGAATAGCTGGCGCGACACCATCTCTCCCTATACGTTTGAAGCGCAACTGGGTGAGGTGGACTTGCATCTGTTTGCAGAAGGAAAACATCATCACGCCTACCGTTTTCTTGGCGCGCATCTAAAAACGGTGGATGGAATAGACGGTTGTTTGTTCAGCGTCTGGGCGCCGAATGTTCAGCGCATTAGCGTGATGGGCGATTTTAACCGTTGGGATGGTCGTTGCCACGCCATGCGCAGTCGGGGTGGTTCCGGCGTCTGGGAATTATTTATACCAGGCTTACAGGCTGGGGATAGTTACAAATATGAGATTTTAACCCAGCATGGCGAGCTATTAACCAAAACCGATCCTTATGCGCGCGCCATGGCGGTGCGTCCCGATACAACCTCGCGCATCGTGCCCGAAAATTGCTACGACTGGATGGACGCCGACTGGTTACGGCAACGAGCAGCGTTTGACTGGCAGCATGAGGCGATAAGCATTTATGAGCTGCATGTGGGTTCCTGGCGACGCGCTGAATCTGAAGATCCGGGCAGGGTGAACGGTTTTCTTAACTGGCGCGAATTGGCGGATCAATTGATTCCCTATGTGAAGGATCTGGGCTATAGCCACATTGAACTCATGCCAGTGGCTGAGCATCCACTGGATCAGTCCTGGGGTTATCAGGTCACGGGTTTCTTTGCGCCCACGTCGCGTTTTGGCTCGCCGGACGATTTTCGTTTTTTTGTCGACCAATGTCATCTAAATGGAATAGGCGTCTTTATCGATTGGGTGCCGGCGCATTTTCCCAAGGATGAGTTTGCACTGGCGCGTTTTAATGGCGAAGCGCTTTATGAACACGCCGACCCGCGTCAGGGAGAGCACCAGGACTGGGGCACCCTGATTTTCAATTATGGCCGCAATGAAGTACGCAATTTTCTGATTACCAATGCGGTTTACTGGCTGGAAGAGTTTCACATTGACGGCTTACGCGTAGACGCCGTGGCGTCCATGCTGTATCTGAATTATTCACGCAAGGATGGGGAATGGATTCCCAATCAATTTGGCGGCGCAGAAAACCTTGAGGCGATCCGTTTTCTTCGTGAAATGAACACCACGGTGCATGGCTTGCATCCCGGCGTGGTCACCATGGCGGAAGAATCAACCGCATGGCCAATGGTGTCGCGTCCCGTTGAGGTGGGCGGCCTGGGATTTTCCATGAAATGGAATATGGGCTGGATGAATGATAACTTATCCTATATCGAAAATGATCCGGTTTATCGCCAGTATCACCACGATCAACTGACCTTCAGCCAGATTTACTCCTATACTGAAAATTTCATTCTGCCTCTTTCGCATGACGAAGTGGTGCATGGCAAACGCAGCCTGATTAGCAAAATGCCCGGTGATTTCTGGCAAAAATTCGCTAATTTAAGGCTGTTTTATGCCTGGCAATACGCGCATCCGGGTAAAAAACTGCTTTTCATGGGCTGTGAATTTGCTCAGTGGGAGGAATGGAGCGAGTCCCGGAGTCTCGACTGGGCCTTACTCGAGGTCGATCAACATCAGGGGGTGAAACGCTTGCTGGGCGATCTGAATCGTCTTTACCGGCAAGAAGCTGCGTTGCATCAACTGGACTTCTCTCAGGAAGGTTTTCAGTGGATTGATTGTCATGATTCCAGCCAGTCGGTGCTAAGCTTTATTCGCTGGTCGCAGGATCGACGCGAACACATCGTTTGCGTGTTAAATTTCACGCCCATGGTGCGCACTCATTATCGCATCGGCGTACCGGGCGAGCTTGCCTATCAAGAAATTTTAAATAGCGACTCATCTTTTTATACCGGAAGCAATTGTGGAAATGGAGGCTTGCTCCCTGCCAGCGAAACGCCCTGGTCAGGGTTTGAACGCTCAATCTCGCTTACCTTGCCTCCTCTGGGCGCATTGTTTCTAAAAGCAAAAATTGATTGATTCTTGATACGGGTTTTAGATAAATAATGAAAGTATTATTCGCCAGCAGCGAAATCTGGCCATTAATAAAAACAGGCGGCCTGGGCGATGTCTCCTACAGCCTGCCCGAAGCGTTGCATCAACATGGCCTG
>JANTHA010000219.1 GCA_024762625.1 Thiotrichaceae bacterium | reverse complement strand
GGGATTTATTGTCCAATATCTCCTCTTATGATGACCCGGATGTGTCGGTCAAGGACGCGTCGATTGATTTTAACGCCCGTTTTGTGTCTGATGCGCATGCGCGTTTATTGAAAGACGGCAAGAAAATGGATCTTTCTTCATTTGGTCTTTCGCTCAAAGATCAGGCGGATCTGCTAAAGCTGACGTTTACTTCGGAAGAAAAACTGGATTATGTTCGCATTGAAGACTGGTTTCATCATGATTTTTTTGAAACTAATTTCTGGTATCTGTGGACTACCATGTTTGCTTTTCAGAAGTGGAGCAGCGTTGCAGAGATGCGTCGTTACATGCGGCGATTTATCCATCTAGTGGATGGTTTGCCGCGTCTCGGCGGAATTATGCGCACCAAATACAACCAGTATCACTCGGTGGTGGTTCCCATTAAACGTCATTTGAGCGTTTATGGCGTACATTTTGATTTGCATAGGCAGGTGACCAATATTGAGTTTGACCTGTCCGCTGATCTAAAAACAGCCAAAGTCATCCAGATTCGCGATAATAAAAACGGCGAGGAAAGTGAAATCGTGCTGGGCGACAATGATTATGTCTTTATCACTAATGGCTCAATCACCGAAAGCACCGACAACGGCTCCTGGACAGAAGCGCCGACGCTCAAGGGAAAGTCCGATTCCGGCGCATGGATGCTCTGGGAAAACATCGCAAAACAGCATTCTGCTTTTGGTAATCCTGGGGTATTCAGCGACAATATTGATCTGCAAAAATGGTATTCATTTACAGCGACCTTAAAAACCAGCGTATTCCATGATTATATGGAAAACTTTACCGGCAATGTCGATGGCACGGGTGGTCTGGTGACCATGACAGATTCCAACTGGCTGATGTCTATCGTGATAGCGCGTCAGCCACATTTTCCGGATCAGCCCGATAATATCAAGGTATTCTGGGGCTATGGCCTGTACCCTGATCGACTCGGCAATCATGTCAAAAAGAAAATGTCCGAGTGTAATGGCGAGGAAATACTCGAAGAACTCTGGCATCATCTGAAAATCCAGGATCTGATGAAGCCGGTTGTTGAAGCTGGCGATGTGGTCAATTGCATTCCGGTTGCGATGCCATTTATTGACAGTCTGTTTATGCCGCGCGCCGTGGGCGACAGGCCCAAGGTATTGCCGGATGGCGCAAGCAACTTTGCTTTCCTGGGGCAATTTGCAGAACAGCCCAAGGATTGTGTGTTTACGGTTGAGTATTCGGTGCGCTGTGCGCAAACGGCTGTGTATGGATTATTTGAAACAGATAAAGAAGTCATTCCGGTATATGATTCGATATACAAGCCCGAGGTTCTGATACGGGCAATGAAGGCGATCAGCAAATAGCAGAGTTTCTGGAATGTATGTTAACAAAGCACGGCAATGACGCTTATGGCGAAACGTAAAACAGATACAAACTATCGTCCTGAGCAGGATGCTAAGGAAGGCTCAAACAAACAGACTGGTTTTTGCCATTGGGAATCGTATGACGGCGAGCGCGTGCTGGTTTTGAATGTGCTGGGTACGCCTGGCGCAAAGCGCGATGTGATCGGTAAGCCGCGTGGCGATCAGCTCAAGATCAGCGTAACCGCCGCACCCGAAGCGGGCAAGGCGACCGATCACATGGTTGCATTTCTTGCGAAACGCTTCGGCGTCAAGAAATCTGCGATTGAGGTGGTGTTCGGCCGTACCAGCATCAACAAACAGTTGCGCATCATGAATCCGCAAAAACTGCCGGAGGTTATTGAGAATTTTTTAAGCGCGGGATAAACAACAATCATTCATTTGCTTTAGCCTGCGTTTGGCTGTCTAATTGCTTACGGTTGATTATACACTGAGCAGGGGCATTGCGACTAAACTTGGCTCCGGCGCTAGCATGGCGAATCTACTGATCAAACAGCTGATTGATAAAAGCCGTCCGCTCTATGTCAATCAGTGCGCGGGTCAGGCGGATGATTTTCGGGTGCATTATCTGGCCATGCTCGAGCCATTACGCATGCGTGGCGGCATGGGCACGCACTGACTGATGCCTGGCAAGGTAACGCTGGCTCCGGTAAAAAACCCGGATGCAGGTTTTGAAAAGAGATACCAGTCAGTCAGCCTGAAAAGCGATCAGCTCAGGAAGCTGATTGATTTTATGCACATGCCCGAAGCGTTACAAAAATTGTCAGAACAGGATAAACAACTGGAAAAAGCCATCAAGATGATTAAGGAAACCCGTCATCAGCGCATCTGGGAGGAATTTCTGCAGCCTAATAAGCTGTCTACAAAAGCGCAGAAAACGCGGAACTAAAGCCCCTGTTTTTCTGACAATGGCATCAAAAAAAACGAATTATTGATATCCCTGATTCTGCTTGAAAATAGAGGCTAATACCCCATACTCGCTTTATTAAAAACTTTTTTGAGGAAACCATGAAACGAATTTTTCTACTGGTGATGACCAATCTGGCCGTTGTCACGGTGTTGGGTCTGGTCTGGAATGTGCTGGATGCAAATTTTGGCCTGACTGAAAAAATGATGGCGATGGGTCTGCCGGCCGGTTTTGGCTACATTGCTGTGATGTCGCTGGCGCTGGGTTTTGGCGGCGCATTTATCAGCCTCTGGATGTCCAAGGGCGCAGCGATTCGCAGTATGGGCGTGCATATAATCGAACAACCGACCACACAGGAAGAGCGCTGGTTGTTCAATGTGGTGCAGCGTCAGGCGCAAAAAGTCGGAATTGAAATGCCGGACGTGGGCATTTTCCATTCGCCCGAGCCGAATGCTTTCGCCACGGGTGCGCGCAAGAACGATGCGCTGGTTGCGGTGAGCACCGGTCTGCTTGAGCAGATGAACGCCGATGAGATCGAAGCGGTGCTGGGGCATGAGATGTCGCATGTCGCCAATGGCGATATGGTGACCCAGACTCTGCTACAAGGCGTCCTGAATACCTTCGTCATTTTCTTCTCGCGGGTAATCGCGCATATCGTCAACTCGCTGTTGTCAGGCAACCGCGATAGCAATTCCGGCGAAAGCTATGGCGCAACCTATTTTATAGTTTCCATGATTGCTCAGGTATTGCTCGGTTTTCTCGCGACCATTATCGTCATGTGGTTCTCGCGCCATCGCGAATTCCATGCAGACAAGGGCGGTGCAGAACTGGCTGGGCGTGAAAAAATGATTGCGGCGCTGCGGCGTTTGCAACAGGCGCATCCTCATGATCTGCCGGGCGAAATGGCGGCTTTCGGCATCGCAGGCGATATTGGACATGGACTGAAACGTTTGTTTATGACGCATCCGCCGCTGGAAGAACGTATCGCTGCCTTACAGAGCAATCGGTACTAATACAGCATGCCTGGTTTGCAGGCGTACTCACTGCTGTACCGCTAATTTGGATAGCAGTGACATAAGTGTCCATTTTAAATCATTTTTAAACTTCTAAAGTAAATTTAGACATGAATTGTGGCTCTTAACAGTCAATATCCCATGACGGTGTTCGTAGCCAGCAGACTTTGGTTTCTTTTTTAGCCTTAACTAATGGCTACGAGTTACTTTTCTCTCTTTGGCAAGAGAAAAGTAACCAAAAGAGTGCCACCCTCTAAAAGCCTCCTGCGGATCATTGCGTTTCTCGTATTTTATGGGGTCGAAGGAAACTCGCTCCTGTCGTCGCTCAAACAACCTTCGCCCTGATCCAAAAAAATACTGCGATACTCATTGGCTTTTAGGAAGGGATATAGCACTGTGCCAGTTCAACGGATTGGCTCATAAAAAACACCGATGGATGAGCCGCGATCTTGCCCTTTTAACAAGCCGAGCAACGCAGAAATCTGTGGATCAGGGCTTTCGCCTGTTTGAGCGAGGTACGAGCGAGTTCGAAAGACCCCACAGAT
>JANTHA010000218.1 GCA_024762625.1 Thiotrichaceae bacterium | reverse complement strand
CCAACCATAAAGCGCAGGTGCACCTTGGCGACTTCGTTATCGCTTAAATCCAGCACTTTATAACCTTTGTCCTTCAGATGAGTGATGAGTTTGTCTTTTTCCTCATCGCCGCCGGTGAGTTTAACGCCGGTAAACACCTGCGCTTCCTGTGCATCGGCGTAACGGTAATTGAATTCCGTAATGGCGCGATCGCCAATCGCCTTGCAGAAAGTCTTGAAGCTATTGGGTCGTTCCGGGATCGTCACGGCGAGCAAGGCCTCGCGCTTTTCGCCCAGTTCAGCGCGTTCAGCGACATGGCGCAAGCGATCAAAATTGATATTTGCGCCGCTACTCAGCGCAATCAGTTGTTTATCCCTGAGACCATGTGTTGACACATACTTTTTCAAGCCAGCGATCGCCAGCGCGCCCGCAGGCTCCAGCATGGTGCGAGTGTCCTCAAATACATCCTTGATCGCCGCGCAAGTTTCATCGGTACTCACCAATAACATATCATCAACCACATCGCGTGCAATTTGCAGGGTTTTCTCGCCCACCTGTCGAGTCGCCGCACCATCTGCAAAGGTGCCGATGCTATCCAGTAGCACGCGCTTGCCCTGCTTTAGCGCCTGATACATGCTGGGCGCTTCTTCATGTTCAATGCCAATAATCCTGGTTTCAGGACTTAGGTATTTGATGTAACTGGCAATACCCGAAATCAGGCCGCCGCCGCCCACTGCGATAAAAATGGCGTCAATCGGATCAGGATGCTGGCGCAGCAACTCCATGCCGATGGTGCCCTGCCCGGCGATCACATCCAGGTCATCAAAGGGATGGATAAACGCCAGACCCTTTTTTTCGGTCAGCTCCATGGCGTGCGCATAAGCGTCATCAAAGGTGCTGCCATGCAATACCGCATTGCCGCCCAGCGCCTGCACGCTACGCACCTTGATTTCCGGCGTTATGCGCGGCATCACGATAGTCGTCTTGATGCCCAGTTTAGCGCCGGCAATCGCAACGCCCTGGGCGTGATTACCCGCCGAAGCCGCCACCACGCCTTTTGCTTTTTCTTCATCCGAGAGATGGAACATGCGATTAAATGCGCCGCGCAGCTTGAATGAAAACACCGGCTGCAAATCTTCACGCTTTAAATAAACCTGATTACCGCTACGCTTTGACAGGTTTTTAGCCAGCTCAAGCGGCGTCTCATGCGCCACGTCGTAGACCCGCGCAGTGAGTATTTTTTCGATAATTTTGTTTTTCATATGACGAACTGTACGAGTAGATTAATCAAGGTGCAACCGTTATTATTGGATCTAACTACAATCACAAACAGGAATTATTCATGACACAGGATGAAATGAAAAAAGCCGCGGCAGAAGCCGCACTTGAATATGTTGAATCAGGCATGATTGTCGGCATCGGCACCGGCTCTACCGCAAACCACTTTATCGACTTGCTGGCGGGCGTCAAAGGCAAGATTGACGGCACGGTTGCAAGCTCCATCGCAAGCGCCGAGCGCCTCGAAAGCCATGGCATTCCGGTGATGGATTTGAACGAAGCCGGACAGCTTTCCCTTTATGTGGATGGCGCGGACGAATCCGACAAACACCTGAACCTGATCAAAGGCGGCGGTGGCGCGTTGACCCGAGAAAAAATCGTGGCGGGCGCGAGCGACAAGTTTGTCTGTATTGCAGATGAAACCAAGCTGGTGGATATACTCGGCAAGTTTCCACTGCCTGTAGAGGTCATTCCAATGGCGCGCAGTTACATCGCACGCGAAATCGTCAAATTGGGCGGCCAGCCGGAACTACGCGAAGGTTTTACAACCGACAATGGCAATATTATCCTGGATGTCCACAACCTGGAAATCATGGAGCCGGTCAAAATGGAAGATCACTTCAACAGCCTGCCGGGCGTCGTGACCGTTGGTATTTTTGCGCGCCGTCCCGCTGATGTGCTGATTTTAGGGACCCCTGATGGAGCAAGAGTCATAAGCTGAATGACCAGGCGCAAGGAGATACAGTCTTACTTAAGGGCTCCTGATGATTAAATGCGCTCTAAATATTCCATCAGAACCAAATAACAACTGATTGGGAGGGAGCTTATGGCGTTAGCAACTGGAACGGCGCGCCCATTATTGATAACTCACAAAGGGAAGGGATCCGTAGTCATTGCAGCGATTCATTCGGGGCACGAGTTACGCCCGGAACTGCAAAAAATCATGCAACTGGATGAGGCTGCGCGATTGCGCGAAGAAGACCCATTCACCGACGCATGGATCTGTATTGCTGATAATTTTATCCTGCCTCAACGTTCCCGCTTTGAAGTTGACCTGAACCGGACGCGGGATAAAGCGGTCTATAAAACGCCACAAGACGCCTGGGGCTTGAACATCTGGAAAACAACGCCAGACAGGGAGATGATTGAACGCTCTCTGGAAGAATACGATGCCTTTTACCAGCAACTAGGCAGCTTTCTTGATGAAATGAAGAAAGAATATGGTCGTTTTGTCATTTACGACCTGCACACCTACAACCATCGAAGAGACGGGCCTGACGCGCCACCGGATGATCCTCTTAAAAACCCGGAGATCAATGTTGGCACAGGCACTATGGACAGGAACTACTGGGCGAATGTCGTGGATAGTTTCATCCGCCAGTTATCAGAATTTGATTTTCTCGGCCGCCGCCTTGACGTTCGCGAAAATATCAAATTTCAGGGCGGGCATTTTCCTCGCTGGATTCACCAGCATTACCCGGATTCAGCCTGTGTATTATCCATAGAAATAAAAAAATTCTTCATGGATGAATGGAGCGGTCAGGGAGATCCTGTGCAAATACAAGCTATCCGGCAGGCTCTATCAAGCACCATTCCAGCCGTGGAACACGCCCTGGAGACAATGTGAAAAAACCGGATAAGAAACAGAAATCGCCCGAAAAACTGCTAGAAGAAATCAAGCAGAAGTTATTGGCGAATCAAATGGTTCGTTACAGCCTTCCTGGCGGAGGGCGTTTGCATATAGACCGCCAGTTGCCTTTTCTTATCGTTCATCGCCAGAAAACTGACAAACAAAAGCATAATAAAGGACAAAATACAGGACAGGATAGCGACCTGGCCACCAGCCGGCTATTACTCGGCGAGGCGGCGTATTTACAAACTTCTGCAGCGCCCGACTTATTGCCCTTTAACAAAGCGCTGGTGAGCATGATCTGCGAAACCCAGGCCAGGCATTACGGCGCGTTTCTACTTATTGAGTTATGGTCCAAGTCCCTTCGTAATAAAACTGGCCAGGAACTGTCGCCGCCGGGTTTTCACATCATTGCGCCTGAACACCCCGTTCCCTATGAAACCCTGGAAACTTTGGAAAATGCGCTTCAGGGGATAACGCTTCGCGGCAGATCCGCCGAGCTTGAAATCAGCTATCATAATCATCCTGCCCCTCCCGACATGCCGCCTTTGCTTGATGTCCACACCGATGAAACTCATCCAGTCTTTGTTTTTGGACTGGAAGTCGATGCGGTTTACCGGGATATGCAAACAGGCGAGATATTGTTATTTGCACTAAAAAAAATTCATCACAGCCTGTCGGTCGCTTTGAAAAAAACGTTTTTTACCTTTATCCATCATTACACCACATTCAAGCCGGAACATTTTCATGTGCTTGGACGCCGGACCATGACCGATGTCGTAAAGGAAAGCGACAAACAACTGGCTTACGTAAGCGACCATTTTGATTTATTGTTACACGTCACTCCCACCAATTCGCATCAGGAATGGTTACGATTTAAAAAAAACCAATACCGCAAAATGCCTGAGTTTCACTATCGTCCGCGCACAGCAGACCCGGCAATGCTCAAGCGCAAACTTTATCAAGCGCCTATCGAACAGATAGAAGACCCGGCGCTGTCAAACCTGTTCACCAGT
>JANTHA010000217.1 GCA_024762625.1 Thiotrichaceae bacterium | reverse complement strand
GGTTCTGGGCTTTTTGATAATGATCTGGTTGCGCATAGCAGCGCTCATCGCGGGAATATTTTTCAATAATGTGGAACTGATTACCAAGGGTTGGGGCATGCTGTTTCAGGGTGGGCATACGCTCGAATTTATCCTGTTTTTTACAGTTTTCGGATTCTTTATTGCTCAACTGGTGTTTTCGATCAGTGTGGTATCGATTCCGCTGATGCTGCATCGCAAGGTGGATGTGATTACCGCGATCACCACCAGTTTGCGGGTTGTGATCAAGAATCCCTTGCCGATGCTGGTCTGGGCGATTCTGATTGTGGCGTTAAGTGTGGTGGGTATCGCTTTTGTTTTTATTGGTCTGGCAATTACCCTGCCGATTATTGGTCACGCTAGCTGGCACGCCTATCGGGAGCTGGTGGATACTGATAGCGCTGTATAGCTGTTTGCTTTGTCAGATTTGTTGTTATTGCTTACGATTGCTTGCGGCTTTTCTTGATCAGGTCGTAGGCGGCCTGAATTTCCTGGGAGCGTTCGGTTGCGACCTTGATCATGTCTTCAGGAACGCCTTGTCCCATTAATTTGTCCGGATGAAATTCCCTGATCAGTCGCCGGTAGGCTCTTTTGATGTCCGCATCGCTATCGCTTTCCTTGACGCCGAGCGCCTGATAAGCCGCTTGTAGCGCGCTTGCGGATGTTGGCCTGCCTGCGCTCTGTCCGCCGTAGGCGCCGCCCTGATGATAGCCGCCGCCGGAGAATTGTCCCTGACCTTGCAACATGGCGAGAAGCTGTTCAAAGGCTTGTGGCGAATAGCCCAGTTTTTGCGCAATTTCGCTGAGCAGACTGATTTCATTCGGGTGCATCTTTCCATCCGCCATTGCTACTCCGACCAGATAAACCATCACCAGTTGTTTCAGGTTGGGGGATTGCATCGCCGCTGCGTTGAATTCCTGAATCAGCGGGTCAATTGCGTAATCCTGCGCCGAGCCTGTTTTGAAATAGGCGATGGCTTCCTTGCGATGGTTCGGCGTCATGCCAAGTTGCGTCATGAATTTCTCCACATGCGCAATTTCCTGTTCGGAGACGCGCCCATCGGCTTTCGCCAGTTTTCCCATAAGTGTGAAAACCGTTTTGAAGAAAATGCTCTGGCGTTGCGTTTTAAGCCCGCTGACGCCGCCTACGTTGCCAAATCCACTCAGGTTGCCGACCAGTCCACCGGATAGTTTGAATGAGATATAGCTGCCAAGAAAAAAACCGGCAATGGCGGCCAGCCAGCTGTGAAAAAAATAGTAGCCAAGAAAGGCCATGATCCATTTGATAAAAGACATGCTTATTCTTCAGTTTTTTTGATAGAGAAAAAATCAGGCAGCGGCGTTAATTCGCCAGTGGTTTTCCACTGATTCAAGGTAGCCATGCGCTTAAAGTTGTCGATGCGTTGCTGATCCAGTGGATGTGAGCTAAACAGGGCTGGGCTTTCGCCCAGGTCTTGTTGCTCGCGCATTTTCTGGAATTCCTTGAATAACTGCGCGCCGCCGTTGATGTGTCCATACAGTTTGTATAATACCCGCATGGCTTCTTCGTCGCTTTGCTGCTCCATCTTGCGGCTGTAGTGCAGGGTGGTTAACAAGCCGGTTTCGCCGAGCGCATTGGAGTGAGTGCTGCCGGTAATCGCGGCAATGGCGATGCCTGCCGCAACGCCGCGCCCCAACGATTTGATCGGATGACGGTATTTGACATGGGCGATTTCATGAGCAAGCAACATGCTTAACGCATTCTCTGTCGACAGTTTTTCCAGCAAACCGCGATAGAGGATGATATTGCCGCCTAGCGTAGCAAAGGCGTTGACCGTGTCGCCGTCCAGGTAATGCACCGTGATTTTCATCGCTTCGGGCAGATGCTCGGCGCGCGCTATTTTATCCGCCAGTTGTTGCAGATAGGCGTGTAATGCTTGCTCGCTTTTACTACTATCATTATTGTCCGGCGGATCATACAGACTGGCGATTTTTAGCTCGGCGCTGTAGGGGATTTTCCCAGCCAGATAGCTTCCAAAGAAACCAAGCGCAAACGTGACAATGACAATCAGCGCGAGCGCGCCGATCAGCAGAATGGAAAACTCCTTTAAGGGGTGTTCCTTGCTGGTGTTGATGCCTTCTGGCAGTTTCGGGTTGGAGTACACAATTTAGATAATAACAAGCCAGTCCTTGCAGATAAAGATTGAATGAGCCTCAACCTAAAAATCAGGGCGTTATTTTTTTCAACGCCGTGCCGTAGGCGAATACCTCAATCATGGGCAAGCGATTGTTTTTTCCTTTGGAAATGGACGTGGTTTCATATTTAACGTTAAACACATAATCGGCCTGTAATGCTTGAGCTTCTTCTTTCATGCGCAATACGGCTTCGCGGCGCGCGCGATCCAGTAGCGTTTCGTAGCTGCTGACCTTGCCGCCGAACAAATTGCGTAAACCAGCCGCAAAGGTTTTGAAATAGTCGTTGGCGATGACCACATTGCCGCTGACCAGCGTTTGCTCAAACTTTTCTCCGACGGGGGGAAAGCGACTCGCCATCGCCGGTAGGGCGTTCATAAGTTCTTCACGTTCAATAATGTGTCTGTAATGTTTTTTTTCGGCGTGGCGCCCAAAGAAATAGCCCAGCGAAATCAGAACCAGTGTGATAATGATTTGATCCATAATGAATCTCCTGTGGCTAGCTTATTCCGGATTATCCAGCACCACGGCGGTGCCGTAGACATAGATTTCCGCCGCGCCAGCTGCAATGCTGGAGGTGGAATAACGCACATTCAGGATGGCGTTGGCGCCGGCGGCCTCGGCCTGCTGCACCATGCGTTCGGTTGCCTCCTCGCGGGATTCGTGCAACAACTCGGTATAGGCTTTGAGTTCGCCGCCGAACATGTTTTTAAAGCCCGCCATGATGTCTTTGCCCGCGTGTTTTGCGCGCACCGAACTACCCTGAACCAGCCCCAGATGCTTCAGAACTTTTTTACCCGTCATGAATTCCATATTTGAAATGAGCATGTGGTTTACCTGTTTTTAGTTTGTATTTTTTGTATTAACTCTATCAGCCAGAACGCGCAAAAACGCCCATCATCCGCTTGAGAACTGGCAATAACTGGCGAAGGATGCTAATTAATATTAACAATGGATTTTATATCAAATTCAGGTCATGAAAAAGATAATGTCGATAACCGGAGCTCATAAATTATCGAGGGCTGCCTGAGTCAATTTAGGCGCAGGAAGAATGCGCCAATTCTTCCAGCTTGTGCAAATCATTAATAATTATTTTACGTTGCTCTATTCTGATTAAATCGTCATGACTCATGCGGGATAAAATTCTGCTGAGCGTTTCGACAGCCATCCCCAGGTAATTCGATAAATCCTGGCGTGACATGGGGAGCATGAATTCGCTTTTTGAAAAACCGCGCGCATGAAAGTGTTCGGCGAGTTTTAATAGATAACTCGCCAGTCTTTCTTCAGTTGGCAGTTGTCCCAGGGCTAATAATAATTGCTGACTATGGGAAATTTCCTTGCCGATTTGCTGCATGATCATTCGGCGGAACCCGGAGTGCTTGTCACACAGCTCTTCAAACATGTCAAAAGGGATCTTGCATAGCAGTGAATCTTCAAGCGCGATGGCGTTACAACTATGTGTGTTTGTGGCGAATGCGTCAAAGCCTAATAAATCGCCCGGCAAATGAAATTCGAGTATTTGTTCCTGCCCTTCGGAATTGATAATGGATGTTTTAATGGCGCCGGATTTAACTGCGAAGATGCCATTGATTTCATCATTTTCCTTGTAAACTTCATGTTTTTTCGGGATTTTCAGAGACTTGTCAATGGATATTTCCAGTTCACTTAGTTCATTCTCGGTGAGTCCATTGGGTATACACAAATGCCTTAGACTGCAGGCATTACAGC
>JANTHA010000216.1 GCA_024762625.1 Thiotrichaceae bacterium | reverse complement strand
ACCTGCAGGAACGTAAACAAAGCGGTAAAATCTATGTGGCGTTGTTTGGCGATGTCAGCACCGGTAAATCCTCGATTATCAAGGCGTTGTTGCCGGAATCAAACGCGCAACAAATCGACATTAATGTCAAGGGCGGCTCTACACAGAGCATCAATCAATACACCTGGCAAAGCAGCTCCGGCGACCAGCTGATTCTGACCGATCTACCGGGACGCAATGAAGCGCAGGGACTGCTGGACGACATGGCGAAAGAAGAAGCCATTCGCGCGCAGATTGTGATTTATGTGACCGATTCCGACCTGTCGCGCAGCCAGTTTGAAGATATCCAGCAACTACAGAGCTTTGGTAAACCGCTCATCGTAGCGTTAAATAAAAGCGACCGCTTTAGCGATGAGGAAAAAGCGTTAATCCGGGCGCGTTTTAATGAGCGCTTTAATTCGACAAGCAGTCATTCGCCAACAACTTTTCCTGATAAGGCGAATTCACAGACTCAAACTCAGCTGGTGTTTGTACAGTCCGGCGGTGAAGAAGAAATTGTTAAAATCTACCCTGACGGTCATGAAGAAAAAGTTGTCCGGGAACGCAAGGCGGATGTATCGGCGCTGGCGGAAGCCCTTCAGAATGAAATTGATTCGCAAAGCGACTTACTGGAAAACTTGCGCGACGCCAGCGTGTTCGTACTGGTCAAACAGAAACTCGATAAAGCAAAAGTCCAGCATCAACAGGAAAAAGCCGAATCCATCATAAAAAGCTTTACCCGCAAAGCCGTGCTGGGCGCACTTGCAGCGGTTAGCCCCGGAACGGATCTTGTGATCCAGGGCGTGCTCGCAACGCAAATGGTTAAACAGTTATGCGCCCTGTACAATGTGCCGGTGCGCCAGCTGGATATCGACAAGCTACTGGATTTTAGCTCCGGTCAGTTGAAAAAAAGCACGCCGTTGCTACTCGCGGTTGCCGGCAACGGCATGAAGGCTTTTCCCGGAATTGGCACTGTCACCGGCGGACTTACCCATGCAGTCGCCTATGGCCTTATTTTCGATGCGCTGGGACACGCCATTAATAAAACATTACAACAGCGGGGCAAATTACAGGCCGCCCCCGCCGCCCTTACCTTCAAGGAGATGCTCAGTGAAAATCTTGAAACACGCGCAAAAATATTTGCCAAACTGGTTCTCGACAGCAAATCCGGACAATGATGCTGCCAGGGAAAAGCAACTTCTTCAGGAGAAAAAGAATGGCGCCGGAATGACAAAAAACAATCAGGGTGATTCGAATATTGAGCTTGCCAAAGAAAGCCTGACTCAGTTGCTGGATGATAATCGCGTACCGGATACCGTACGCAGCGCCTTGCGCGAAGATTACCAGCAAATACGCAGCATGCTGGAAAAACTTGAAAAAGGTCATTTACATATCGCCGTATTTGGACGCGTCAGTGTGGGAAAATCATCAGTGCTCAATGCGCTGCTGGGCAAACAGGTGTTCAGCGTCAGTGTGCTGCACGGCGAGACCAAAACCGAGGGCAAGGCCGAATGGGACGAAGTCGATGCAGGCGGCATTTATCTGATCGACACGCCGGGCATAAACGAAATCGACGGTGAAGAACGCGAACGCCTCGCGCATGAGGTCGCTAACCGTTCCGACCTGTTGCTGTTTGTGGTGGATAGCGATCTCACCGATGTTGAGTTGAAAGCATTAAAAACCGTCGCTGAAACCCAGCGCCCTATTATCCTGGTCGTCAACAAGGCGGATCAATACAGTGAAGATGAAATACTGCAATTGCGCACCATCATTCGCAAGCGCGTAAGCGGCATTATCGCCCCGGAAAATATCGTGTTTACAGCTGCAGCGCCAAGTAAACAAACAGTGATTTATGTTGATGAGGATGGCAATGAACATGAAACCGTGCGGCAGCGTCCGGTCGATATCATCAACCTCAAATCGCGGCTCTGGGACATTATCGAAGCCGAGGGAAAAACACTCTCTGCGCTGAATGCTTCTCTGTTTGCAGGCAACCTGAGTGAACAACTGGGTGAAAAGCTGCTGGCGGCGCGCAAGGAACTGGGTGAAAAAACCATCCATCTGTATTGTGTCGGAAAAGGCATCGCCGTGGCCTTGAATCCTGTGCCGGTTGCGGATTTACTCGCCGCCGCCGCAATTGACATCAGCATGGTGATACACCTGTCGCGCATCTATGGCTTGCCAATGAGCAAATCCGAAGCCGGCGACCTGGTAAAAACCATTGCGGCGCAAATGCTAGCGTTGTATGCGACTTTCTGGGCGATTCATTTTGCATCTTCCGCGCTTAAAATCGGCACTGCAGGTTTATCAACAGTGGTGACGGGCATCGCCCAGGGCGCGGTCGCCTGGTATGGCACACTGATCGTGGGGCGCGTTGCCGAAGAATATCTCGCCAAAGGCAAATCATGGGGCGGCGGCGGACCCAAACTGATCGTACAGAATATACTGGATAGCCTGGATAGGGATTCGGTGATGAGCGAGGCAAAAGAGGAAATCGTCAAATACCTTAAATCCAAACCGAATAAACCCAAGACGTCATAACGTTAATCAAATGGCTTTAAATAAGAAATATAGAAATAAAAAATGAATCATTACCAGAAAAACAAATCAAGGCGCTATCCTTTCAAACGTCAGCTAAATCGTAAACTCAGAAAAATCGTGTTCATGGTAGTTGCCGCCGCCATTGCGGCTGGATCAAACTACTATTACCGGCATGTTAACAAGCCGCCAGCGGAAACCGTTACGCGCACCGACCAACAGCGCCTTGACAAGCAAGCAACATCAGCTGAAGCCTCCTTACAATCTCAGCTACAAACATCGCCACAAACGCTACAAAAGATACGCGCCGCTAAAAATAACACCCAGGCGCGTTTCTGGCTCACGGTAAACGGCAAGGTGATCAAATTGCTCAAAGACGACAATCGCGGCAGCCGGCATCAGAAATTCCTGATCAAACTGGCTCCGGATATTACCTTGCTGGTCGCACATAATATTGACCTGGTGCAACGCATACCTCTGAAAAAAGGCGATCAAATCAGCCTTCGCGGCCGTTATGAATGGAATAACCGCGGCGGCGTGATGCACTGGACCCACCATGACCCAAAGGGTAAAAAACAGGGCGGCTGGATCAAACTACGGGGTAAGGAATATCGTTAAAGGTTTATTTATTCCGCACATTTCTTTTATACTCACCCTTTATATCAACCCCTGTATTCAATCCTGTTAGCAACTCTGGAAAAACCACGCCATGTCAGCAGCCGACGCCAAACACATCGCCCATATACTTACCGAAGCGCTACCCTACATTCAACGCTATTCAGGCAAAACCATCGTGATCAAATACGGCGGCAACGCCATGACTGACGAAAGCCTGAAACGCGGATTTGCGCGGGATGTGGTTTTGCTCAAGCAGGTTGGCATTAATCCGGTGATCGTACATGGCGGCGGCCCGCAAATTGGCGAACTGCTCACTCAGATCGGCAAGGAAAGCAGCTTTATTGAGGGTATGCGGGTCACCGACAGCGAAACCATGGATGTGGTGCAAATGGTGCTGGGCGGACTGGTTAACAAGCAAATCGTGAGTAATATCAATCAGGCGGGTGGACGCGCAGTTGGCCTGACCGGAAAAGACGGAAATCTGATTGTCGCCGATAAATTGCAACTGAAATCCAGGGCGAAACAAAACCAGCCGCCTGAAATTATTGACCTGGGTCACGTTGGATCGGTTAAAAAAATCAATCCGGGCATTGTCAAACTGCTTGATCAGGAAAAATTCATTCCGGTAATCGCGCCGGTCGGCGTTGGCGAAGACGGCGCATCCTATAATATTAACGCTGACCTGGTCGCGGGTGAAATTGCCGCAGTGCTCAAGGCCGAAAAACTGTTATTACTGACAAATACGCAA
>JANTHA010000215.1 GCA_024762625.1 Thiotrichaceae bacterium | reverse complement strand
CGATACAGAATCAGAGCAGGAGCTTGCTGCACATTTTCAGATACGCTCTATTCCTACGCTGATGATTTTTCGTGAGCAGGTGGTGCTGTTTTCACAGCCCGGCATGCTGAATGCTGAGCAACTAGAAGAAGTGATTGGTAAAGTTAAAGAAATTGATATGAAAAAAGTTCATGAAGAAATCGCCAAACAGAGCGAAGCAGAATAAAAACAGAATGATAAAAGCGAATCAAGTTAATTAAAGCAAGTTAATTATTGCAGCATTGCCCGATTCTTTGCTCAATATCTTGTTTAAATTCTTGCTCAATTTGACGCAGTATTATAATAACGTCTGTATAGCTATAAACCTGGAGTGAGCCGTTACGATGAACCCTGATTTCCTGGATTTTGAACAACCCATTGCCGAGCTTGAGGCGAAAATTGACGAATTACGTTATGTCAGTAGTTCTGATGTCAATCTTGGCGAAGAAGTTGCAAGGCTTGAAGGCAAGGTTGAATCGCTTACAAAATCCATATTTTCCAAACTGGATTCCAAAAAAATCGGGCAGCTGGCGCGTCATCCGAAACGTCCCTATAGTTTTGACATCATTGATCGCATCATGACGGATTTCCAGCAACTGCATGGCGATCGCGCCTATGCGGATGATAAGGCGATCATCGGCGGAATCGCCCGTTTTGATGGGCAGCCGGTGATGGTGATAGGTCATCAAAAAGGCCGGGATACCAAAGAAAATATTACGCGCAATTTTGGAATGCCGCGACCTGAAGGATATCGAAAAGCCTTGAGAATGATGAAACTTGCCGAGAAATTTCATCTGCCGGTCATTACCTTTGTCGATACGCCTGGCGCTTATCCGGGTATTGGCGCCGAAGAACGCGGTCAAAGCGAGGCGATTGCCCGTAATCTATACGAAATGGCCAAGTTGCGTACGCCGATTGTTACCGTTATTACCGGCGAAGGCGGATCAGGCGGCGCATTGGCGATAGCGGTAGCAGATCGCGTCATGATGTTGGAATTCAGCACCTATTCGGTTATATCGCCAGAAGGTTGTGCATCCATCCTGTGGAAAGATGCGGCAAAAGCGACAGAGGCTGCAGAGGCGCTGGGAATTACTGCAGAAAAATTGATTAAACTGGGTTTGATTGACAGGATTATTCCCGAACCTTTAGGCGGCGCTCATCGTGATTATGACGCCGTTGCCGTAAATATTCGCGAAGCGCTGGAGAGTAGCCTGCGCGAGCTGCGTGCGTTGAGTATCGATCAGTTGCTGGAAAAACGTTATCAGCGTTTAATGAGTTACGGCGAGTATGAGTCCTGATTTCCAGTCAGGAATCAAGAATGGGACTTGATACTGTCGAGCTGGTTATGGCGATTGAGGAGCGCTTTGATATTGAGCTCCCGGATGAAGAAACAGGCCAAACAGTAACGCTTGATTCGCTTTGTCGATTAGTAAGACAAAAATGCGTCTACACTCAAGGCCTATCTGCGCCCTCCTACCCTGACATTCAGGCCTTTGTTGCGGCCTTGCTGCAAACAGAATTTTCTGTTTCACCCGATAAAATATACCCAGAATCCCGTTTCGTTCAGGATATGCGTCTTGATTAATCATGACTCTTGATGCCATAAAACAGCGCCTTTCTGTTTTTACTGATAAAAAGAAATTTCTGATCGCCTATAGCGGGGGGCTGGATTCGCATGTGCTTTTGCATTTGATGTCTGAGTTAAGTCAGTCGGCAGGGCTAACCATTCGGGCCGTTCATGTTAACCATGGCTTACAAAAAGAATCTGCGGCGTGGGCGGCGCATTGTCGCACCATTTGCGATAGTCTATCAGTCCCTTATTTCCTTGTTGATTTGAAGCTTGCTGAACAGTCCGGGGAAAGTTTGGAGGCATTGGCGCGGGATGCGCGGTATCAGGCAATCGAGAAGATTCTGAAAAATGATGAGGTTCTATTGACCGCGCAACATCAGGATGATCAGGCGGAAACGCTCTTGTTGCAACTGTTTCGCGGCGCAGGCGTAGATGGCCTTGCTTCGATGCCGCGCTGTTCGTTATTGGGAAAGAGCTTGCATATTCGGCCTTTACTTGATTACTCTCGTCGTGAATTACAGGAATACGCAAAAAGACATCGCCTTGATTATATTGAAGATCCGAGTAATCAGGAACAACGCTTCGATCGCAACTTTCTGCGTCTTACGATTTTGCCGCAGCTAGAAAAGCGCTGGAAAGGCATTAAACGGGTTCTGTCCCGCGCTGCGGCGCACCAGTCGGAAACGAAAGCCTTGCTTGATGAATTTGCGGCTCAGGATTTACAGGCGGTGCAGGGCGACACTAAAGACCGTATATTAATTTCCAGATTAAAGAGTTTTTCCAGACAACGACAGGCATTGCTATTGCGTTACTGGATAAAACAACAGGGCTTCCGGGCGCCATCGGAGAAAAAATTATCGCATTTATTTGAAGATGTGATTAATTGTCGCGAAGATGCGCGCCCTTTATTGCATTGGCGAGGTGCTGAAATCAGGCGTTTTCAGGATAATCTTTATATCATGCCTCCCTTGATTCCGCATGATGCGCAACAGGTCATAAACTGGGATTTAAAGAAGAGCCTGGCGTTTCCTGCACTTCATCTTGAATTAGACCCATTAAAAATCAAGCAATTTTTGCCTGATTTGGACAAACCCGTTACTGTCCGCTTTCGCCAGGGGGGCGAAAAAATTTATTTGGCTGACAGGAAAACGAATGTTAGTCTGAAAAAACTGTTTCAGGAGGCGCGCATCCCACCCTGGCGACGTTCACGCATACCGTTGGTCTACCATGGCGATGATCTGGTCTGTGTCGTTGATGTTTACCCTGGTTCAGACATGTCGCGTAAATAAACTACTAGAGAAGAAAATGAAATCAATCGAAAGAATATTTGAAAGTTTTTTATGGAACAGTCGTTTAATGGTGCTCGCAGCCGTGCTCGCGAGTCTGTCGGCCGCTGTTGCTGTCCTTTATATGGCGTCAGTTGACGCCTGGATGATGATTTCCCATCTGGGTGAGTACATTTCTCCGGACTTAAGCGTTGAAGCGCGCGCCAGGTTGCGGGCCAGTACCGTGACACATGTGGTTGAAATCATTGATGGTTATCTGCTTGCAACCGTATTGCTGATCTTTGCACTGGGTTTGTATGAATTGTTTATCAGTAAGATTGACGCGGCTATAGAGTCGGAAGGTTCTTCGAAGATTCTTTTTATAAAAAACCTGGATGATTTAAAGGGACGTTTAGCGAAAGTTATCCTGATGATTTTAATTGTTAAATTTTTTGAGCATGCGCTCAATATGACATTTGATAGCGCGCTTGATTTACTCTATTTCGCTGGCGGCATTGCTTTTCTGGGGCTGGCGCTGTACCTCTCGCATGCCGCTGAGCATAGACCCTAGAACCGATTGCGGACGATTGGACGATAAAAAAAGCACAAAAGCGTATGCGCTGTTGTGATCTTCTCACTCCTTGCTAAAACGCCCTGATGCCGGAGCAAAATAAGAATTACCAAAACTACATCTTGGCTGATTCAAAATCTAAATTCGCTGAATAGTTGTCTTTTTTTATAGTTTTCATGGTCTTATAATATCCATGAAGCGATTTCTAAAAGAGCCCGGACTTATATATGTAAGATATGACATATGTAAGATTTGACAGCTTTTAATCGCCCCCCTTATACAAGTAAACTACGTATAAATCTTTGGCGTTGATAATAATCAAAATTACATATCATCAAGCTGCATCTAGTTTGAGTTGAAAAACGATACATTGATAACGCTTTCAAGATAACACTTTCAAAAATTGGATTTATAATCAATCTGACAGGGAGGGACTTACTTGCTTTGATGTGACAGCTTATGAATGCATAACAAGTCGGGTAGTAACATTCATTCCAAGGAACAAATACGGAACTAACACGGAGCAAAACCGGAGCAAATAAA
>JANTHA010000214.1 GCA_024762625.1 Thiotrichaceae bacterium | reverse complement strand
GATCATCTGGTATATCTGGCGAACCAGCGTCTCAGTCAGTTGCATGACCGCTATTATCTGCAACGAAAAGCCGGCGATGCGCTGGAATTGCAGGTGATTGACACCTGGCAGGCTGATAGTCCGCGGGACACCAAAACTTTGTCCGGTGGAGAGAGTTTTCTGGTCAGTCTCGCTCTGGCGCTGGCGTTGTCTGACCTGGTTAGCCATAAAACGAGTATAGATTCACTGTTTCTGGATGAAGGATTTGGCGCGCTGGATACGGAAACGCTGGAGATTGCTCTGGATGCGCTGGACAACCTCAACGCCAGCGGCAAAATGATTGGCGTCATCAGTCATATCGAGGCGATGAAAGAGCGCATCCCGGTGCAGATCCATGTCAGCAAAAAGCACGGTTTGGGTTTTAGTCAGCTGGATGATGTGTATAAAATCTGATTTTGACGCTTCAAGCGTCCGAGGATGCGGCAAATTTTGTCCTAGATCAATCTACTAAAACTAAATATACAATATGCGCGTTAAATTGCCCATTTCCACTTGACCTTCTGGTTTAGTTGAGCGAGGATACGGCCGGTTTCAGGACTGTATTAGCAACTCCTAAAACAAGTCCTGTTTAAATTATTAATTTATGTGGAGAACGTGAATCATGTCAGATTCAGATTCGAATACAGGCGTAGACAAGAAGCGTAGGCGCATGCTGATTGGCGCTACTGCGGTTGTTGGCGCAGCAGGCACTGCGGCGTTTGCAACGCCGTTGCTTATGTCCTGGATGCCAAGCGCAAGGGCGCTGAATGCAGGCGCTCCGGTAGACGTCAATATTAGCAAGGTGGAGCCTGGTCAGCAATTAACGGTCATTTGGCAGGGTAAACCAGTGTGGATTGTAAAACGCACCGAGCAGATGTTAAAAGATCTTCCCGCGAATGTTCCTTTGCTAAAAGATCCCGATTCGGCGGTTGATACACAGCAACCTGCTTACGCCAAAAATGAAATACGTTCGCGTAAGCCAGAAATTCTGGTTTTGATTGGTATTTGTACGCATCTGGGTTGTTCTCCAACTTATCGACCGGAACTGGCGCCTGCTGATCTGGGTCCGGAATGGAAAGGTGGGTGGTATTGCCCTTGCCATGGTTCGCGTTTTGATCTGGCGGGTCGCGTGTTTAAAAATGTGCCTGCGCCAACCAATCTGGTGGTTCCTCCCTATTATTTTAAAACAGACAACCTGCTTCTGGTTGGTGAAGATGGAGGTGCGGCGTAATGGCTACCGGAACACAAGCTACTGGCCTTTTAGGCTGGATTGATGAGCGATTTCCGCTGATCGAAACCTGGAAAGCGCATATGTCAGAATACTATGCGCCGAAAAACTTTAACGCGTGGTACTATTTTGGCGTACTGGCGATGCTGGTGCTGGTTATCCAGATAGTTTCAGGCATTTTTCTGACCATGCACTACAAGCCTGATGCGCAGTTGGCGTTTGCCTCGGTAGAATACATCATGCGCGATGTGCCGGGCGGTTGGTTTATCCGCTATTTGCACTCGACGGGCGCTTCGGCTTTCTTTATCGTTGTTTATTTCCATATGTTCCGCGGCTTGATGTACGGTTCCTATAAAGGTAAGCGGGAGCTGGTCTGGTTGATAGGCATGGTCATTTATCTCGCTCTGATGGCTGAAGCATTTATGGGGTATCTATTGCCCTGGGGCCAAATGTCATTCTGGGGCGCACAGGTCATAATTAACCTGTTCAATACGATACCGGTAATAGGTAATGATTTGTCTCTATGGATTCGCGGCGACTTCGTTATTTCCGATCCGACACTGAACCGTTTGTTTGCATTCCATGTCGCGGCTGTGCCATTGATTCTGGTGGCATTGGTGTTTGTACATATTGTCGCCTTGCATAAGGTGGGTTCCAACAACCCTGATGGCATCGAAATCAAAGCACTGAAAAATGAGAAAGGCATTCCTCTGGATGGCGTTCCTTTCCATCCTTATTACACAGTGCATGATATCCCTGCCATTGCGGCCTTCTTCTTCGTTTTCTTTGGAATCATTTTCTTCATGCCGGAGGTCGGCGGCTATTTTCTTGAGCACGCCAACTTCGAGCCTGCAAACCCTTTGAAAACGCCGGAACATATCGCCCCTGTGTGGTACTTTACGCCATTTTACACTATCTTGCGCTCGGTAACGCTGAGTCCGTTTGCAGGCACCGTGGCCATGTTTGGCGCAATTATCATGCTATTCTTGCTTCCCTGGATTGATCGTAATCCGATTAAATCATGGCGTTACAGAAATACGGCGCATATGTTTAATATCGCTATCTTTGCGGTGGTTTTCATCGTGCTTGGTTATCTAGGCGTTAAGCCGGTTACTGATGAATTAAAAGAACTGGGCGTGCGTATGACGGAGATTTATTTCCTGTTCTTTGCAGTGCTTTACGCGCATAGCAATTCCTCTAAACCGGGTCGCTACCTGATCTGGTTTATTGTGTTGGCGGGAATTGTATTTTTGATTGATTTCTATCGTTATAACCCGGAAGCTGTTGAAAGCGCCAAACAAATAAAATGGCAATGGATCTGGCCAATTGGCTATTTGTCGGTCACCTTGTTATTGCCATTCATTGTGCGTCCTTGCAATGCAGAAAAACCGGTTCCAGAGAGGGTAACATCATGAGTAGTAAGGGATTGAGTAACAGTATTCGTAAATGGGTTTTTGTTTTAATTGTCCCTGTCTTACTGCTTGTGATTTTGGGAAGCATTGGCGGTTCAGATCATAAACTTAATTTGCAAAGCGCTCATGTGAATCTGGATGACAAGGAAAGTTTGCAACGGGGCGCAAAATATTTTGTGAACTATTGCATGGGTTGTCATTCGCTGAAGTTTAATCGTTATAATCGCGTTGCAAAAGATATTGGACTGACAGCCGATAATGGCTTTAGCGATGATGATGTCGTTAATCTCCTCAGGGAAAATCTGATCTTTACCCGTGATGAAGAAGGCAAGCCGGTAAAGGTAGGTTCATTGATGGAGAACGCCTATCCGCCCAAGGCCGCCAAGATGGCTTTTGGCGCCAGTGTTCCTGATCTGTCACTGGTGGGTCGCTCGCGCGGTCCTGACTGGATTTACACCTATCTGAAAGGCTTCTATCTGGATGATTCACGTCCCATGGGCGTCAATAATACCGTCTTTAAAGATGTCGGCATGCCGCATGTGCTTGGTAATCTACAAGGTTGGCAGGTTAAGGAAGAAGCGCACGGTAAAGATGGAGAGCATGGCGCGCCAGTTCTTAAACTCGCCAAGCCAGGTAAGTTAAATGCCGCTGAATATGATCGCGTTGTGCATGATCTAACCAATTTTTTGACCTATGCGAGTGAGCCAGCCCAATTGTCACGCAAGACGATTGGCATCTTTGTGCTGCTTTTCGTGATTCTATTCTTCCTGGTTGCCTTGGCGCTGGAGAAGGAATACTGGAAAGATATTCACTAAGCAAAAGATTTAAGTTCCATCAGAAACAGACTTTATAGTGTGTTTTTGACGGGGACTTATGTCGCCAATTAGTATAAAATCCATGGGCTGCCTGATTCAGGCAGCCTTTTTACATTAGATGTATGCTGGCAGTTTTCTTGCTGTGCTGTATTTTAGGAGTGTTTGATGAGTTCAGTTGCTAATCGCCGTTCGGTTATGACCCTTTTTTCCATGCCTGATTGTCCGCGTTGTCACAGTGTGCGGATTGTATTGGCGGAAAAGGACATTCAGTCGGATATTATTGAAATTGACCCTAATAACAAGCCGGAAGATCTGGCGGATTTGAATCCATACAACACAGCGCCAACCCTGGTGGATCGCGATCTGGTTCTCTATGATTCCCAGGTTATCATGGAATATCTGGATGAGCGTTTTCCACATCCACCCCTGATGCCTGTTGACCCGGTATCACGCGCACATGCCAGACTAACGCTGTTTCGTATCGAAAAAGATTGGTTCTCTCTGGTTAATGA
>JANTHA010000213.1 GCA_024762625.1 Thiotrichaceae bacterium | reverse complement strand
GTTGATCGCGCGCCGCGTTCGCGAGCAAGGCGTCTATTGCGAAATCTATCCCTGGGATGTCAACGACGATGAAGTCACAGGCTTTGAACCCAAAGGCGTCATTTTGTCTGGCGGACCTGAATCCACGACAGGCGAAGATGCGCCAACAGCGCCGGATTCGGTATTCACCCTGGGCGTCCCGGTGCTGGGCATCTGTTATGGCATGCAGACCATGGCAATGCAACTGGGCGGCAAGGTCGAGAACGCTGACACCCATGAATATGGCTATGCGCGGGTGCGCGCGCGCGGCCATACGGCGCTGTTAAAGGACATTGAAGACGAAGTCAGCGAAGAAGGTTACGGTTTGCTGGATGTCTGGATGTCGCATGGCGACCGGGTGCTGGAAATGCCGCCCTCATTCAAACTCATGGCAAGCACCGACAACGCGCCAATTGCCGGCATGGCGGATGAAGAACGCCGCTTTTACGGCATCCAGTTTCACCCGGAAGTCACCCACACAAAGCAGGGCGGACGCATCATTGAACGTTTTGTACGCGGCATTTGCGGTTGCGCCGATCTCTGGAATCCGCACAATATTATTGAAGAAAGTATTAAAACCGTGCGTGATCAGGTCGGCGACGATGAAGTGATACTCGGTTTATCGGGAGGCGTGGATTCATCCGTAGTGGCGGCCATGCTGCATAAGGCGATAGGCGATCAACTGACCTGCGTGTTTGTCGACACCGGCCTGCTGCGTTACCGCGAAGGCGATCAGGTGATGGCGATGTTCGCCGAACACATGGGCGTGCGCGTGATTCGCGTGGATGCCGAAGCGCGTTTCCTGAAGGCGCTCGAAGGCGTTACTGACCCGGAAGCAAAGCGTAAAATCATCGGTAACCTGTTTATTGACATCTTCGACGAAGAATCAGCAAAACTGACTACCGCCAAATGGCTGGCGCAGGGCACAATTTACCCCGACGTGATCGAATCGGCAGGCAGCAAGACCGGCAAGGCGCACCTGATCAAATCACACCATAATGTCGGCGGCCTGCCTGACGATATGAAACTCAAACTGGTCGAGCCATTGCGGGAACTGTTCAAGGACGAGGTGCGCGCCATCGGCGTTGAACTCGGCCTGCCATCCGAAATGGTGCATCGCCATCCATTCCCCGGTCCGGGGCTTGGCGTGCGCATCCTCGGCGAAGTCAAAAAGGAATACGCCGATATATTACGACTGGCCGATCATATCTTCATTGAAGAACTGTACCGGCATGATCTGTACCACAAGACATCGCAGGCCTTTGCGGTGTTTTTACCAATCAAATCAGTCGGCGTCACCGGCGATGGACGACGCTACGATTATGTGATTGCGCTACGCGCCGTCGAAACCATCGACTTCATGACCGCCCGCTGGGCGCATCTGCCCTATGAATTCCTGAGTCTGGTTTCAAACCGCATTATCAATGAGATAGAGAATGTTTCTCGCGTAACTTATGATATATCGGGCAAGCCGCCTGCGACGATTGAGTGGGAGTGAACGCGCATAGCTATTATAGCTAATATTGTTGGTTTTATTTAATTCAACTGCACCCGCTGCCCCCAGGGCGTTTCTCCCTTGCCTTTGATCAGCCAGATAACCGGGTAGGGGGGTTCTGCGGGAAATGCGCCCTGCGCATCGGTGAAATAGACCAGTGATTCGGGTTGTCTGTCTTGTTGGCTGACCCAGTTGAAAACGGGTCGGAAATCGGTGGTTCCTCCGCCGAGTACGGTATCCGGCAAGGTGACTTCTTCCCAGGGTTCGAAGACTTGTGGAAAACCTTCGACAATATCGGAGTCGCAGGCGATCAGGGTAATTCGGGCGCGCATCTGGCCTTTGATGGCGTTGATTTCAGAGAGGCATTCCCGGAGCTCCTTGTCACTCACCGAACCGCTCACGTCCAGCGCCACCAGCACATTGATTTCGGCGCTTTTCAGGGTGGGGAAAATAGCTGGATCGCCGCGCCGCGTTGACGGCCGTGCGTAACTGTAATCGTCACGCGCAACGGCGCTCATATAGCGCGCCAGCAACATGCGCCAGGGCAGATTGGGTTGTAGCAGACGATCGACCAGCCGTTTCATCACGCCGCTGAGTTTTCCCGCCTGTTCCGCCTGTTGCGCAGCGCCCGCAAGTCGTTGTTGCCACTGGATGCTGAGTTCCTCAGCCTCGGTCTGATCAAGCGGGGGAGGAGGGGCTTCGCTGCCGCCCGCGTTTTCATCAAATTCCTGTTGTCCGCCCGCATCGTTTTGTTTCTGCTGTTCGCCGCTATCGCCTCCGCTCGGCTTATCCTGACTCTGGTTTTCCTCAGGCGGTTTTTCGCCCTGATTTTGATGATCTAACGGGTTGTCGCTGCTATCCTGTCCGCCTTCGCTGAACTGGTCTTCCTTGTCATAGAGATGTTGATCCAGCGTTTCGCTCATATCGTTATCTGCAATTAGCGGATAGATTTCTTCGGCGCTCATGCCTTCGTATTGTTTCATGTGCAAAATGCCGGGCGGCGGCGTCAGACCTTCTTCCAGCAGAATGGGATTAATCGCATAATCGCAAGCCAGATCCCAGCGATGTTTAATGCGATGTTCGCGACGAGCAAAGTGCGACAGCGCACAATGCAAGGCTTCGTGGGCGAGAATGAATTGTGTTTCGGCGGGTTTGAGCGAATCTATAAAATCAGGGTTGTAGTAAAACTTGCGCGCATCTGTACCCGTGGTGACGCACCAGGCAGGATCGGCGGCCTGCAGGGGCAGGCGCAACACCAATGCGCCAAGAAACGGTTTATCCAGAATCAGTTTGGTGCGAGCTGCGGTCAATTTGTTTTCAACCGCCTGTAGATCGACATCAGGCATGATTAATCATATAACATAATATCGCCAATGCTGCTTGCCCATTGTGCAAATTCAGGCGTGCTAAATAATTCATCGCCAATGGCGCGCAGCATATCGGATACCAGCATCACGCCCATTTCTTTTTGTCGAAACGCCTTGGCGTAGTTGAGAATATGTCCGTAAACGCGGGCCGCATCATCGCTGCCCCTGGCGCGGATGGCGCGTCCGACCAGAGCGGAAGCAACCGCATATTGCAGGTCAATTTCTTTGGGCGCCTTGATGTCTTCGCCACGCAAAATGGCATCCAGATCAGGCATTTGATCGAGGCTGTCAATAAACGCCTTCAATTCGATTCCTGCTGCAGGGCCGACACAGGCTTGCAGGCTGCCTAATAACAGATGGGGTTTGTCGCCGAATTTTTGCAGTGCATGATGCGCAAATTGCCAGGAGCGTGGAGAAGGGAAAGCGACTGGATTATGCGCCGGGTCAAAATCGAACAATAATTCCGGACGAAAACGCAGGAAGGCGATGATTTTTTCATCTATATCGTGTTGATACGCCCAGCCAACCCAGTCATCCAGGTTGATGTCGACTTCATAATGCGAAAACCGGTTGGCAAGCGGAGAAGGCATGGTATAGGTAACGCCTCTGTCGCCCTGACGATTGCCCGCGGCAAAAATAGCCCAGCCATCAGGAACGCGGTATTCCCCGAGGCGACGATCAAGTATCAGTTGATAGGCGGCGGCTGATACGCTGGGAACCGCCGAGGTGATTTCATCAAGAAATAAAATGCCTTGAGGGCCGTGACGTTGGCTATCCGGCAACATGGAGGGAATTGCCCATTCCACATTATGCTTGTCGCCCTCGCTTTCCCTGAACGGAATGCCGCGCAGATCGCTTGGCTCCATTTGCGAAAGGCGCACATCAATGACCGGGGCGCTGTGGCGTTCGCCAATCTGTGCGATCAAATCTGATTTTCCGACGCCGGGAGGCCCCCACAACATCACCGGCGTATGACTGCCGTCACGGGCCCCGATAAATTCCTGATCTAATATACTGCTTAAATGTGCTGGACGCATGGTATTCCTACAAAAATAAAACGACAGGTATCATAAGTAGAGGCGACGCATGTTGCAATTACTTTCATTTTTTAAAGCTCTTTAGTTTCAGGGCGTCTTTAATAGCCTCTATTAAATTAGCCTCTATTAACTAAAAGATCACA
>JANTHA010000212.1 GCA_024762625.1 Thiotrichaceae bacterium | reverse complement strand
GCCTGCCTGTTTTGCTGGTATTTTTCTCCGGATGCAAGCCAGTTTGTTGACACCTTGACTAGCAAAGAGACCTATCAGTTGATATTGCAGCGGATGCTGCCGCACTGATTGACACCTGAAATACCTGACAACCTGGTTTGCAACGAAACTAAACGAAACTAGCAGGCGACGGACTATCCCGCCTCATTTTTCGCAAGCGCTTTTTGAATAAGCGGAACTAGCGCTTCAGGTAACTTCAGTTTGCCAGAGAGCGCGAATTCATGCGCTTCGGGCGACATTTTTTTCCAGGTGCGGATAATAATGTCAATCCACTTGTCTTCATCGTATTGCGGGAATTTGTTATACATGGTGGTCATGTAATGTTCGATGAAAGTTAAGGCCGCGATGTCTTCCACTATCTGCGTATCGGGATTGCTTCTCAGGTTTTTTTTGCCGATGGCGAGTTTTACGCGTTCGATGGTTTCCTGATCGTAACCAGCCTCTTCAAGCAGTTTCGCTGCGGTTTCGGCGTGAAACTTATACAGATTAGTGCGCCACTGGTGGTAGCCTTTCCGGTTCATTGGATAGTCTGAACGTGGCGATTTCCAGCGTTCGATATGTTGTGCTGCAACGGATAGCTTGGCTACTTCGTCCGCATCTGGCTTGAAACGCTTGATCATGTCCAGCATGCGTTTTGAATAAAGCAGTTCTTTAGGCGTTTCTGCGTTGTCGTAATCAGTTTCCTTGTTGGGGTCTTTGCTGTTGGCTTCATCAAAAAGTTGCAGAGCCTTGGTGAATTTTTCAGTGGGTTGCGGCATGGTCATGATTCTCGTAAATTGTAAAAATAGACGTAACTACTCAGCGTGTCTGGATTTTGGTTCAGTTTGGAAGTAGCCTTGGTGACTCTTGTTTGCTTCAGTATCAAGGCATTTTAATACCAATCTTCAAGTTGTACGAATTATGCGGGAATAAATCGTCCCTCAGGCTTTAATTTTCGCTAATGAATATTCCCATTTTTATCTCAGCTCTGGTAAAGTACACGGCTATTTTCTTGCTCGGAGTAAGATGAGAAACTCTGGGCTCTCCAAGGAATTAAGGGGAAAGTTAAATGCCGATAAAATTAGGTATTCCACGAGAAACAGCAAAAGGCGAGCGCCGCGTCGCGATCGATGCCGCAGTCATTACGCGTCTGAATAAGCTAGGCGTTAAAGTGCTGGTAGAATCTGGCGCCGGTAAAGCTGCGATGATGTCAGATGATCAATTCAAGGGCGCAACCATTGTGGATGACGCAGATGAATTATACCGCGAGGCGAATGTAGTCTGGCGGGTTCAGCCGCCTACGGTGGATGAAGTCAACAAGATGAATACAGGTTCGGTGTTGATGGGCGTTCTGCTGCCGCATAATCATATCGCCATGTTGAAAGCCTTGCAGGATAAGAAAATCACCAGTTATGCAATGGAGCTGATACCGCGCATTTCTCGCGCTCAGTCGATGGATGTGCTGTCATCCCAGGCTGCGGTTGCTGGCTACAAGGCGGCGATTATGGGCGCTGATCTTGCCCCGCGCTTTTTCCCTATGCTGACAACGGCTGCTGGCACCATACGCCCGTCAAAAGTGATCGTCATCGGTGTGGGGGTGGCTGGTTTACAGGCGATTGCGACCGCTAAACGCCTTGGCGCCGTTGTCGAAGCCTATGATGTCAGGCCAGAAACAAAAGAACAGATTGAATCCCTGGGCGCAAAAGCGATTGAACTGAGTATTACAGCGGTCGGTGAAGGCGGGTATGCGCGAGAATTGTCCAGTGAAGAACGTCAGCAACAACAGGAAGAACTGGCTGATTATATCGCCAGCGCCGATGTTTTGATTACCACGGCGGCGGTTCCTGGTCGTCCGGCGCCGAAAATCATTCCGGAAGCTACCGTAGAAGGCATGAAACAGGGTGCAATTATTGTTGATCTGGCTGCCGAAGGCGGCGGCAACTGCACATTGACCAAACCAGGCGAAACGATGGAATATACAGGACCTTCGGGTAATATCATTACAATCCATGCGCCGCTGGATGTGCCCAGTCAGGTTCCAGTTCACGCCAGTGAAATGTACGCCAAGAATCTGATGAATTTCATGTTGCCAATGCTCGATGAAAATGGCGACTATGAACCTGATTTTGAGGATGAGGTGATCATCGGCTCTCTTCTGACCAAGGATGGCGAAGTGATGCATGAAGGCACGATTGAATTGCTGGAAAAAGCACTAAACAAGGACGGAGAATAAACATGGAAGGTTTTGTTGCGCTTTATATATTCATGCTGGCTGCGGTAACCGGATACGAAATTATTTCAAAGGTGCCGGTTATATTGCATACGCCTTTAATGTCCGGCTCCAATTTTGTACATGGCATTGTGCTGGTTGGCGCAATGGTCGCCATGGGGCATGCAGAAACAGGTGTTGAAATAACGATTGGATTTATCGCCGTGTTGTTAGCCGCCGGTAACGCGGTAGGCGGTTATGTGGTGACTGAGCGTATGCTGGAGATGTTTAAAACCAGTGATAAGAAAAAGGAAGAGGGTAAATAATCATGGAGCTAGTGATTCAAACGGTTTACTTTATCGCCGCCCTGTTATTTATCCTTGGTTTGAAGCAAATGAGTTCGCCAGTGACGGCGCGACGCGGCATCATCTGGGCGGGCGTAGGCATGTTGATGGCGGTGCTGATTACCTATTTTCATCATGAGTTGATCCATAATGTAGGATGGATGACGGTGGCGATTGCTATTGGTGGCTTGATTGCCTATGTCAGCGGCAAAAAAGTCGCCATGACTGATATGCCGCAAATGATTGCGCTGTACAATGGAATGGGCGGCGGCGCTGCGGCGGCTATCGCTGCTGTGGAGTTGGTTAAGCAGGAGCCAATGTCGCTTACGATCCAGTCGCTGGCGGTAATCGGAGCATTGATCGGAACCGTTGCATTTTCGGGCTCATTGATTGCGTTTGCCAAGTTGCAGGGCCTGATGCGCGGCGTGGTTCGTTTTTCCATGCAGCAATGGTTGAACGCGCTGGTGTTTGTTTTGGCGCTGACATATGGTCTGGCGATTATTCTGAGCGGCGCCCAATATGAAATGAGCACGCTGACTATTTTCTTCATACTGGCGCTGGTATTCGGCGTGATGGTGACGGTGCCCATTGGCGGTGCGGATATGCCGGTGGTGATCTCCTTATTCAACGCATTGACGGGACTTGCTGTTGGGTTTGAAGGCTATGTGTTATCCAACCCTGCGATGATGATCGCAGGTATTGTGGTAGGCTCTGCGGGCACACTGCTTACCCAGTTAATGGCAAAAGCCATGAACCGCCCGATTTCCAATGTGCTGTTCAGTAACTTTGGCGAAGGCGGAGGCGGCGAAGCGGCGGCGGTAAGCGGCAGCATGAAGGAAATTGACGCCAATGATGTGGCTGTGATGATGGCGTTTGCCGACAAGGTTATCATCGTTCCTGGCTATGGCATGGCTGTGGCGCAGGCGCAGCACAAGGTCTGGGAAATGACAAAACTGCTCCAGGAGCGCGGCGTAACGGTCAAGTTTGCGATTCATCCTGTGGCGGGTCGTATGCCCGGGCACATGAATGTATTGCTCGCCGAAGCAGGCGTGCCCTACGATATTATCTATGACCTGGACGAGATCAACGACGAATTTCCGACTACGGATGTGGTGCTGGTTATCGGCGCGAATGATGTCGTGAATCCAGCCGCCCGGACAGACCCAAACAGCCCGATTTATGGTATGCCCATTCTTAATGCCGATTACGCCAAGAATGTAGTGGTGGTGAAACGCGGCAAGGGAACCGGTTTTTCAGGCATCGAAAACCACCTGTTTTTTGCTGATAATACCCGTATGCTTTATGGCGACGGTCAGGCGGTCGCCAGTGAGTTGGTGAGCAGTCTGAAAGAGCTTGGCTAAGCACATTGGCGGGCTGTTAAAGGTTCATAATTTTTTTGTAAAAAATTAAAAAATAATGCTTGAATTTTCGGAAAGGCCTCAGTATTGAGGCTTTTCTTTTAGGTGTTATACACAGAAACAAGAAAAACTAATCCATGTTAATTTT
>JANTHA010000211.1 GCA_024762625.1 Thiotrichaceae bacterium | reverse complement strand
GTTGATAACGATTAGGGCGATTGCAGCGATTATGACGCGCCTTGCGTGTTGCTCGCATTTGCTTCATCGTTTCACGCTGCTCAGGGCTTAGAATTTGCGCCATCATTTGACGATGCTTACCTCTAGTAATCATCATTTGACGAACCAGTTCCGCTTTCTGGTCGGCTAAAGAGGCGAGCTGATCATCAAAATTATTCGAAGCCGGATCAAGGTTTCGCATATTTTCACGCACTGTTTTCATCTGTTCACGGAAGCCTTTCATGGCTTCATGCTTGTTTGTCATAGCAGCCTTGATCTGTTCAATTTGTTGTGCGCTTAATCCCAGTTTTTGCGTCATGCGCGACAGCTTTTTTTGCATGTGACGTTCACTGAACTGACCGCCATGTTTGCTGTGTCTGGCGCAACTTTCATACCCCTTCGCGAAGGCATAACCGCCAGGTAGCAAAGCGCCTGCTGAAATGGCGCCGACCAAAGTAGTAGCTAATAAAAATTTTCGTTTGTTCATGGTATTCTCCTTTTTTATCTATGAATTAGACCAGCAACAACGCGAACTGTATTCTAAACCGCTCATCACAATCTTTCCTACTGAAGCTGGCAAATGACCAAATTGGTAGCCTCTCATTGATGCAATCATTAGTTGATACGGCAGCGTTTGTTGATGGGGACATTATGCAAGGCAGCATTGTAAAGATGGGTATGAGGAATGTAATTTTATGTAAATACTTCGCGGCAATCATGTTGTTTTGTGCCAGACTGTGTTTAAGTTTGTAGAAACTTTATCAACAATTTTTTAGCAACGGTCTAAACACTATGCCCTCTGTTTTACTTGTGGATGATGATCAGGAATTCACCAGCATGCTCAGCGATTACTTAACGGACGAAGGCTTTAAGGTTGAACTGGCGCATGATGGTCAAACTGGCATTAAAAAAGCATTGGCGCTTGTCCCTGATATTGTGGTGCTGGATGTGATGATGCCTGTACTGGACGGCTTTGATACTTTGCAGGCTTTGCGTAAATCCAGCCATATTCCGGTATTAATGCTGACCGCAAAAGGCGAAGATATTGACCGTATTATCGGTCTCGAAATGGGCGCTGATGATTATTTGGCAAAACCATGTAACCCGCGTGAATTAGTGGCGCGGTTGAAGGCGATTCTACGTCGCAGCCAAAGCCAGACTAACTCGCCGATATCACTGGTTTCCGGCGATCTGGAAATATCGCCTGCTTCTCGACAGGCCACTTATCGCCACCAACCCCTGGAACTAACCAGTAGCGAATATAATTTACTGGAAACTCTGGCAAGACATGCTGGACATGTGGTAGATAAAGAAACCCTGTCCGAACAGGCTTTGGGCAAACCGCTGACCGTTTATGACCGTAGCATTGATATGCACATGAGCAAGTTGCGCCAGAAACTGGGAGACACTGATCAAATGCTGATTAAAACCGTTCGCGGCGTTGGTTATCAGTTGGCGAGATAAGAAAATGGGGCGCTTGTTCTGGAAAATCTTTCTCTCTTTCTGGCTCACACTGCTATTGATTATTAGCGGCGTTATCTGGGGAACCACCATTTACTTGCAGAATTCTGATGCTTTTCAGGTGAATGACCTGCGCTCCCGAATGATGAACCGCCAGGCGATGAGTCTGGCTCAGGTAATCAGATATGCTGGCCCCGAAGCAGGGAAAGCGATACTTCTCTCACCACACAAACATCATCGAAGGCGTCCACGGTTTTTTGTGCTGGATAGCCAAGGTCATGAATTGCTGGGTCGCCAGATTGATTTAACTGCTCCTGATATCAAGGAATATGCCTCTGTAAAAGCACCTGATGGAGAGACATTTCGGCTTGTTTCCACAAATTCTCTACGTCCACGGCCAAGTGTCGCCGCCTTATTTCTAAGACCATTCAAGCGCAGCCCAGCCGTTTATATTTTATGGCTGGCGATTGCCCTGTTATTTAGCGCCATGGTGAGTTTCTGGCTCACTTTGACCATAACCCGCCCCATTAAAAGTTTGCAACGCGCCTCTAAACAGCTGGCCGCTGGTGATTTAGAAACCCGTGTGGCGCACACAATGGACGCGCGCCGAGATGAAATTGCCGATTTAGCACAGGATTTTGACCGGATGGCAGAGCGCTTGCAAACACTGTTGCTGCATCAAAAACAGCTTTTAAGTGATGTGTCGCACGAATTGCGCTCACCGCTTGCGCGTTTGAAAGTGGCTCTTGGACTCGCACAAAAACGTCAGTTCGGAATCATGCCAGAAGAACTAAAGCGGATAGAGCTGGAAAGCAATCGTCTGGATGATTTGATTGGGCAAGTCTTGACCTTATCGCGCCTCGAATCTGGATCTGTCTATCGGCGCGATGATTATCTGGATGTTGCCGAATTGGTAGAAAGCATTGTTCAAGATTGCAATTATGAAATCAACGGCGCGCAAAAACGGGTGTTATTAAAAGCTGAAAACACAGGGATAATTGAGGCCAATGCCGATTTGCTAAGGCGCGCTCTTGAAAATGTGATTCGCAATGCAGTTCACTATACTCAGGCTGACACGGACGTTACTGTGACGCTTGAAACCACTGGTTCTTCTGATAAATCGCTTCAATTGCGCATTTGCGATCACGGATCTGGCGTACCTGATCTACAGATTGACCAGCTATTCGAACCTTTTGTGCGGCTATCAAGCGCGCGCGATCGGGACAGTGGCGGCTTCGGTCTGGGCCTGGCAATCGCCAAGCGCGCCATTCTTTTTCATAATGGCGAAATTTCGGCCTGGAATCGCCCACAAGGCGGGCTATGCGTTCAGATCATCCTGCCGGTTCAAACGATCGGCCGTAAATCTTGATAAATAAAATTCGATGCCGTCTGATTCAAGCCAATTTTCTAAGTATTCTGAATTCATGACTGGTTGATAATATTGTTTATATTTTTCTGTGCAGTAAACATATTACTCTCCTAGGTTCCTAGTTGAGTAAATATTGAGTAAATGCCGAGTAAATGCTGAGCAAATTTAATGGTCGAAAACAGGTCAAAATAACTGCCATTGACAAGCATTAATCGCCTATTAATGAATTAACCATTAAACTGGAGGAATGGATACCATCTTTCTGTTAACCCTGAGCGTTATTTTCCTGGGCGCATTATTTTCAAATTTTTTAAAATGGCGCAATAAGGATCGCGTCCTGAAAGACCTGCAAGGATTCCACTCAACCTTCGAAATGCAGGATGGCAAACACATCTGGGGGAAAACCCGGATTTATTCGAATGGCATGGAATTATTATTCTCGCGGGATTCCAGAAATTCGACCGGCGATCCAGTGACTTCTTATATTTTTTATAGTGATGATATTGATCGCGTCCGCGCTATTTACCGGAACCATAGCGAGTTATCACTTGATAACCAGCAACGCAGGAAGAAAGAAATTGATGCGGTCAGTCGTCCGAATTTTTTTAACCTGTTTTACCGCAAAATGCGGATTATTTTTAATATGTTTAACGACGCGATCGGCGAGGCCTTTAGCGTATTTCTTTCGCGCATGAAAGGCGGCGCACTGGGCGGCGCGCTATTAAACACCCAAAGCGATTATCTAAAGAAACTGGGCACCACGGCGCTATCCGCCGTAGGCAATACCCACGACCCGATACTGGAGCGCTACATAAATCGACGCGTTGTCGTTTCCATCAAGGATGATTTACGCAAAGATGAATTTTGTGGCTTCCTCAAGGAATACTCATCAGCATGGATGTCGATTGTGGATTGCAGGCTTACCCATACACACCATATCGCGCTTGATGATGTAACGCGACTTACCTTGCAGCGTGATATGGATTTCAGTTATTTTTTATATGAAGACGATAAAGACGGTCAGCCACAACTATCGCTTGATATTATGATTGCCTACTATGGCCGGGAACCACTCAGGTTGCGTTGTATCAAAGGCGACAAACACAATAGCAGCTATTTACATAGCATCAATAAAACACTCAATCATGAAGAATCCATCTCCTTGACGCTTGATGACTTGCCTCAGGAATCATTCGATCACTTCGATAGAAATATCTTGCCGCTTGAATTTGAAATGATAGCAGAAGAACGACAGCAGGAAGCATCCGAAGAAAATGA
>JANTHA010000210.1 GCA_024762625.1 Thiotrichaceae bacterium | reverse complement strand
CCCGTTCGCCGGAGAAGAGAAAAGGGGGGCTAATTATTGTAATTATTCGGCTTTTAATTCCAGAGGAGTAAAGTTTCTTGCGGATTTCGCCATTTCTTTACGTTTCTCTGGAGACAGTGGTATTAGTCCTTTGTCAGTCAAATAGCCATCATCGCCCCAGGCGTCTTCACTCGTGAATTCAGTGACATATTCCTTAATGCCGGGTACTTTTCCTACGTGTGAATTTTTAACGTAGAAGTAAAGCGGACGTGAAACAGGATAACTACCATCTGCAATGGATTCAAAAGTGAGTGGTACGCTATCAACAATCGCGCCTTTCACCTTGTCCGAATTTTGATCCAGGAAGCTGAAACCAAATACGCCCAGAGCTGCTGGATTTTTAACCAGTTTTTCCACGATCAGGTTATCATTTTCACCTGCTTCAACATAAGCGCCGTCTTCGCGGATCGTATGACAGATGGCCTTATACTTTTGCTTTAATTCTTTAGCTTTAGCCTTATCGCCAGCTTTCTTGGCTTTCTTGGAGTCTGCCTTGATCTGCTTGATCCAGTCAAACTTCTTGCAACCACCTTCCAGAGCAAGCTCGGCAAAGGCGTCGCGCGTACCCGAAGTAGGCGGTGGCCCCAAAACCTCAATTTTTTCATCAGGCAGATTAGAATCAATTTCCTTCCATGACTTGTACGGGTTGTCGATCAACTCGCCTGGTTTCTTGCCGGGTACTTTTTTGGCAAGGCCAAGGAACAAATCTTTTAGTGTGATTTTAAAATCCGGCGCAGTCTTTGCGTTAGCAATCGCTATGCCGTCAAAACCGATTTGCACCTCGGTGATTTCCTTAACGCCATTGTCCTGACATTTGTTAAATTCACTCATCTTGATGCGACGAGAGGCATTGGTAATATCTGGCGTATCAATCCCTGCGCCAGCACAAAACAGCTTCATGCCGCCGCCCGAACCGGTTGATTCGATTTTTGGCGTTTTATTACCGGTTTTCTTGCCGTAAGTCTCAGCAACCACAGTAGCGAATGGATAAACAGTGGAAGACCCCACAATATCAATGTAGTCGCGTGAAGCGGCATTTGCAGTTGTTAATAAAGCTGTTGAAACAGCGGCGCTTACGCCAAGCGCGATTAAACCTGAACGAAATGTTTTCATTTTTTCTCTCTGTTTTACAATTAAGACAAGTATATTCTAAAAGACTAATATGACAGAAATATGACAAAACCCGAAAATTTTACTAATGGCGCTATCCGATAATATTGACCATCTTTGTAACTACTCATCTTTTTGCACAAATGTTAATTTTTTTGTGATCTAATCAGACGTATCATGAGTCTGGAATTCATACTACTTGCATTGATCATTGCCACAAATGGCGCGCCGATTCTGGTTACGCGACTGTTTGGCTCCTGCTGCGATGATCCGCTGGATGGCAATCGACGCTTTATTGATGGTAAATCATTGCTGGGAAAGTCCAAAACCATCAGGGGCATTGCAGCAGCAATTCTCACTGCCATCATTTTCGCCCTGTTGCTGGGTTTAGGCTGGAAAACGGGACTCATTATTGGCGCTTTCGCCATGCTAGGCGACCTGTTTTCAAGCTTTATCAAACGTCGCCTCGGGATGCCGCCCAGCAGTATGGCCTTCGGACTCGACCAGATACCCGAATCGCTGTTTCCGTTGATTGCTGTTTCGGCTCAGTTTCAGTTAGGCTGGCGGCGCATTGCGATTCTGGTACTGTTCTTTATAATCATAGAACTGCTTTTATCGCGGATTCTATACTGGCTGAAAATCAGGAAACGGCCTTATTGAATTTGAGTAAACACGACAAGCACTACCTTATGATGATGTTATTGTAAACAATACCTACTCGCCACAACGCAAGGTATGCAATGTAATCTCTGGCGGACAGTTGATTCTCACTGGCACGATGCTGGCGCCTGCGCCGCGCGAGGTATAGCCCTGTAAGCGGCCATAGCGCCATGCGCCGGAGCCCATGTAGCGCGGCAGTTTCGCATCCAGCGTAATTGGAATGCCGCCCGGCAGGCAGATCTGGCCGCCGTGGGTATGGCCGCAAAGCAACAGGTCGAAATGGGCGTGCGCCGCCTGGCGATAGATTTCCGGGGTGTGCGACAGCAGGATGGAAGTTTCATCCGACTGGATTTGTTCAGCCGTTTTTTGAATATTATCCACCCGGTAGTAATGGGCGTCGTCAATGCCCAGTAGACGCAGACTTGCGCCTTGATGGCTGATTTTAACGCTTTCATTCAACAGGAAACGCAGTCCGGCCTGTTCAAGTTGCGGCGTCATGCGGATGCTGTCGTGGTTGCCAAGCACGCCATAGGCGGGCGTTTTGATGTGCTCCATGAGGTAAAGCATGCCCTGCAAGGCGGCGTCAATCGGGCCGAAAGTGCGGGCGCGATAGTCGCCGGTCATGACGCACAGGTCATAGTCCAGCTTTTTAACTTTGGCGACCAGCGCATCCAGCGCAGGCGGATACATATCGACATGTAGATCACTCAGATGCAACAGCCGGAAACCATCGAGCGCTTTGGGCAGGCGCGGAAGAACCACTTCATTTTTCACCAGCTGATGTTTAAGCGTATTGCGTCGCCCATGCCAGTAAAAACCGCTGCCTTGCAGGATCAGCCGGATCAGGGTGCGTCCTGATACCCAGTTTTCCGGATGGAAAAAAGTAAGCCCGCCGCCAAACACCCTGGGTTCCTTGTCCTGCTCTATGCCCAGGCGTTGTCTTGCATGCACTGCGCCCAGTCGTTTTTCCAGCGCTTCAAGGATCATTTTATTATTGTCCATATAGCCTATTTTAACGGATAATTTCGATCAATACCTTGCGCGAATCATGTTCGCCTCAAAATATCCAGGGCAGCCCGTGATGCGCCGTTATTTCAGGCGGATAGGCATACGCCGCGCACCCCAGTCCCCCGGTTTGTCTTCAAACACGCCAGCGCATTGTGCGCCACACGACTGACAATGTCCGGCATGACCCATGTTCCATTCGACGATATTGTACCAATCGCGCACAATCAGTTTTTCGCCGCATTGATGACAAAAGGTTGTATCGCCCTCGGTATTGTGGATATTGCCCGTGTAGGCGTAGCGAACGCCGTTATCCAGCGCAATCTGGCGCGCCTTGATCAGCGTTGAGGCGGGTGTGGGCGGTTTATCGCGCATTTTCCAGTCGGGATGGAAGGCGGAAAAGTGCATCGGCGTATCCTGACCCAAATGCTCCACAACCCATTCAGTCATCTGATGTAATTCCTTTTCAGAATCGTTTTCGCCCGGAATCAGCAAGGTGGTCAGCTCCAGCCACACATCGGTTTCCTTTTTAATGTATTCGAGTGTTTCCAGCACCTCCTGCAAGTGCGAGCCGGTCAGTTTCCAGTAGAATTTATCGCTAAAGGCCTTGAGGTCAACATTGGCCGCATCCATGTGCTGAAAAAATTCGGCGCGCGGCTCCGGCTCAAAATAACCCGCGGTGACGGCGACTGATTTGACGCCGCGTTCGCGACAGGCAATAGCGGTGTCAATCGCATATTCCATGAAAATAGCCGGGTCGTTATAGGTGTACGCGACGCTGCGGCAGCCGGTTTCAAGCGCCGCTTCGGCAAGCATTTCAGGCGATGCGCTTTGTTGCAATGTATCCATCTCACGGGATTTGCTCATATCCCAGTTCTGGCAGAATTTACACGTTAAATTACATCCGGCCGTGCCAAAGGATAAAACCGGGGTTCCCGGTAAAAAATGGTTCAGCGGTTTTTTCTCGATCGGGTCTATGCAAAAACCGCTGGAGCGTCCATAGGTTGTGAGCACAATCTGGTCATTTTGACGCATGCGCACAAAACACAGGCCGCGCTGCCCTTCTTCCAGTTTGCATTTGCGAGGACAAACATCGCACTGGATTTTACCGCCAGGCAATTTATGCCAGTATTTGGTTGGATGAAATTTTTCGGTGATTACGGACGCATCGTTCATTTCTTTCACTTCTTTTTTAATATTATTCTTTTCTTTGGCGCTGTTCTGGACTCCGTTTTTTTCTTTGATTAACTTGATTTCCTGCATGATTGATACCACTTTTACGACTAACTCTGTCAATATTGATTGACATTTCACCCATTGTTTATGG
>JANTHA010000209.1 GCA_024762625.1 Thiotrichaceae bacterium | reverse complement strand
AGCCTTGCCCTACGGGGCTTAGCCAAAAAACCAGACTCTACGTTGTAGTCATTTGAGAGACATGAGTATCCCTGCATGACTACGCCTTGATTCTGATATTTTGGCGTTGCCAGAAGAAGTACCCTATTAATAGAGGTGCCCATATGGATGATGCAAGAATGCGTTTATCGTACCGAATCAATGCTTGACTTGCCAGTAAAACAGCGCGTATAAACGCCTTTCATGTCTTCTTCATACCGGCTATTTCTTATTGTTTCGTTGATGCTGCTGTCGGCCTGTTCCAGCATGGGAGCCAACACCCGCAGCAGCATTCAGCAACAGATCAGGGGCGTCTCCTTTAGCGAATCGCCGGATAAACAAATCGTGATTATTTATAACCATGGCGTATCCGCGCCGCAACAGCGCGAACCTTGCTACATGCCGTATAACAAGCCGCCGCCTTCCTTGCTCAGGATCAAGGGGATTTTCAGTGATCACGATGTGCTGGTTTATGCGCTTTGCTCGACCGCCACCGAGGCGCCATTGCCAACGGCGGCGGGGGAACAGGTTTATTTGCGCAAACGTGAAATCAATGCAGCGCTTGACGCTTTTCTGGCGCGCGGAGTCTTGCCGCAAGATATTTTTCTTGCGGGGCATTCCAATGGTGGTTGGACATCCCTGATGATGGCGCGCGATACCGACAGGCGTTTTAACGGCGTGATTGCATTTGCCCCGGCCTTTGCCGGAAAACGCAGCGAACAAACTATCGCGCCCTGGTGGCGCAAGATCGCAAGACCGCGACAGATCAAAGATATGCTTCGCGCGCCGCGTATCGATGCGCTGGTGTATGCCTATCCGGGCGATCCTTATAACCGGCCTCAGGATTTGCAGTTTTTAAGCGATCGTTACCCCTGGAAAAACCATCATGGCGTGCGCCTGATCAGCTACTCCTGCGGTCGCTTGTTGCCACATCAGACCTACCGGCATGATTGTCGTCTGGAGCAAACAAGCAAACAAATCCATGAATTTATCAAATCACAAATTAACACTTTTTCGGAAAAACAACCATGAGCGACACATTACACCGTTTCCAGCTTGAGAATCTGTCTATACGCGGCGAATGGGTTTCGCTGGAATCATCCTGGCGGGAAATTCAAAAAACCGCGCAGTATCCAAAAGCCGTGCGCCAGGTGTTGGGCGAAGCGCTGGTTGCGACTGCCTTGCTGGCTGAATCGCTCAAATTTGACGGCTCGCTGATATTGCAAATCCGCGGTGCGTCGCCACTGACCTTGCTGGTTGTTCAGGCGAGTGATGATGGCGCTATTCGCGGCATCGCCCACTGGAAAGGCGACATTGCGGACGATATCGACTTCAATGATCTGATGGGCGAAGGAACGATGGTGATCAGTGTCGAATCCAACAAAACCAGCCAACGCTACCAGAGCCTGGTTAGCCTTAAGGGCGATTCACTTGCCGATTGTTTCTCAGCCTATTTCGCACAGTCTGAACAACTCAATACCCAGCTCTGGCTTGCGGTTGACGAGCAACGTGCGGCGGGAGTGTTGCTACAGAGTTTGCCCGCAAAGGATGATTTTGAGCAGGCCAGTGAAAACTGGCGACACGCGAGCATTCTGGCGGATACGCTCAATAATGAACGGGGCAAGCAGGAATTACTAAATCTGGATGTGGAAAACCTATTGACCCGTCTTTTCCATCAGGAAACCTTGCGTTTCTATAAGGCCTGTCCAATACGCTTTGCATGCACCTGCTCACGGGAGAAGGTGGAAAATACAATTCGCTCTCTGGGCGAGGTCGAAGCCAATAGCATTATTGAGGAGCAGGGAAGTATTAGCGTTGATTGCGAGTTTTGCCATACGCACTATGAACTTGACAGGGTTGATGTTGCGCGGCTATTTCATGCTGACCAATCCGGAATAACTGGAATAGATAATGGAAAGCGGCTACATTGATTGTTTTTAGCGTTATCAACTTACCTTGAACTGTCGCAAAGCTGGCGTCATTCTGAGCAGTTACGGAATACGCTGAGTCGATACCTTATTGCTAAGTTTCCATTCGCTTTATAGCGGAAACGCTTTTTCATTGTTACCCAAACTTATCCAGCTAATTTTCAAGCATAGACTGCAGGTTGGAAATATAGGATTGGGCGGTTTCCTGCAGTTGTTCCTGGCTTACCACGGCTTTATCCGTCCATTCGAGGTGTTCTTCCGGTAATTCTTCCAGAAAACGGCTGGGTTCGCAGGGCGTTTTTTCGCCAAACCTGTTGCGTGTTTTTGCAAAGCTAATGGTAAGCTGTTGTTGCGCCCGGGTGATTGCGACATAGGCAAGGCGGCGTTCCTCTTCCAGTCCATCGTCTTCCAGTGAATTAGCGTGAGGCAGAATGTCTTCTTCTGCGCCGACGATGAAGACATAGGGGAATTCCAGACCTTTGGCCGTATGCATGGTCATCAGGCTGATGGCGTTGGTATCCTCCTCTTCCTGATTGCGTTCCAGCAAGTCCATTAAACTCATGTGTGAAATAATCTCTGAGAGACTTTCCTTGCCATCGCCATCATCATAAAGACGGCGCGTCCAGTCGATGATTTCATTCACATTTTCCATACGTTGTTCAGCCATTTTCTGGGATGCGCTGGTATTGAGCAACCAGTCTTCATAAGCAATTTCAGTCACCAGTCGTTGCACCAGTTCGTGTGGCGCAAGTTCCAGGGAGGCCTGAGCCAGTTCCCGGATCCACCAGGTAAACTGCTCCAGGCGTTTCACGGCTTTTTTGGAAACACGTTGTGCAAACCCCATTTCCTGACTCGCCATAAACAGGCTGATGTGTCGTTCGTTTGAATATTCGCCAAGTTTTTCAAGCGTGCTGGCGCCAATGGAGCGTTTGGGAGTGTTGACCACGCGTAAAAAGGCAGCGTCATCGGCGCTGTTTCCAATCAGGCGTAAATAAGAAAGGATGTCCTTGACTTCAGCGCGGGCGAAAAAGGAAGTTCCGCCACTGACCTTGTAAGGTATATTATTTTCACGCAGGTAGCGCTCAAACAGGCGGCTTTGATGATTGCTGCGATACAGAATCGCCATATCCTTGTATTCTGCGCGATCGCGGAAGGTATATTTCATGATCTCGCCAATCACCGATTCAATTTCATGTTCTGCGCTGCGGCAGGGCATGATTTTTATTTTCTCGCCTTCTCCCAGAGCGCTCCACAGGTTTTTTTCAATGAGATGCGGATTATTGGCGATCAGTGTGTTGGCGCTTTGTAAAATACGCGAAGTAGAGCGGTAATTTTGCTCCAGTTTGATCACATTTAGCGTTGGGTAGTCCTGCTGTAGTTGCACCAGGTTTTCCGGACGCGCGCCGCGCCAGGCGTAAATGGATTGATCATCATCGCCAACAACGGTGAGTTCCTTGCGCGCGCCTGCCAGCAGCTTAATCAGTTGATATTGGCAGGTATTGGTGTCCTGGTATTCATCCACCATCAAATAGCGCAGTTTATTTTGCCATTTCTTCAGTATTTCCGGGTGATTCTGAAATAGCTGTAGCGGTAATAAAATCAGGTCATCGAAATCAATCGCATTGTAGGCTTTTAACTGGCGTTGATAACTTCGGTACAGTTTTGCAGCGCGGATTTCATGGGGCGTTGTAGCGATGTCGAAAGATTGCTCGGGCGTTATGAAGTCGTTTTTCCAGCGCGAAATGATCCATTTTGCGTCATCATCATTTTTTTGTTCCGTTTCGTTTTCAGCAGCGACTTCATTAAAAGCCAGTTCCTTAAGTATGGTTGTCGTATCCTGCGCATCAAAAATGCTAAAGCCAGCCTTATAGCCCAGAGTTTTATATTCGCGACGAATGATGTTCAGGCCTAGCGTGTGAAAGGTAGATACGGTTAAGCCTCGTCCTTCTTCGGCATCCAGAAGGTCGCTGACGCGTTGCTTCATTTCACGCGCTGCTTTATTGGTGAACGTGATGGCGGCTATATGTTTGGCGTCTATCGCGGCTTGCCGGATTAGCCAGGCGATCTTCTGGGTAATCACCCGGGTTTTGCCGCTTCCCGCGCCTGCGAGCACCAGCAAGGGGGAGCCCATGTGTTCAACAGCGGCCTGTTGTTGCGGGTTGAGTTGAGGTCTGGATAGTGTTTTATTCTGAGAAGACATGGAGCAGCATAGTACGTTAGAAATTTGAATTTAAGAAGTGCTTTATTTCTTTTAGAAAAAACTAAAACAGTATATA
>JANTHA010000208.1 GCA_024762625.1 Thiotrichaceae bacterium | reverse complement strand
CAAACAGCCTGGGTGGCGCAAGATCAGTCGGTAACTGTTCAGGGTGGTTAATCGCCATCGCGAGGCTGGAACGTGTGATGCGTTGCATTGCTTCGCTGGCTCTGAATTGTTGTAACACTGCCTGGTATTTAGTATGCAAATCTGCAACTACCCGTTCGGATAATTGTTTGAGCTCGAAACGTGTTTTGGCGCGGTCATAATCGATATAGGCGCCCGCCATTTTCTCATTGATATAGCCGTTGTTTAGATCCGCCAGACGCACATCAAAAAAGGCCTGCAGTATGCGGATTTTTTGTAGCGCCAGCGGATCAATCAGCGGCGTTTCGATGCGGTTGCGCTGGTTGTCGATGCTTTCGATCTGGGTAAATGCGAGTCGTTGGCAATCCAGAAAAATGGCTGATCTGGCGGGAAATTTGTTTTGACCTTCAGCGCTTAATAATGTCCGGGGATGATTTTTTGCATAGCCAAGCGCTTGTTTCAGGCTCAGTGGCGATGAAAGCTGTTCGCTTTTGCCCGCGTCAGCCGGATAAGCAGCGTGCGGGATAAGCAGCAAAACGGCAACAGCCAGACAAAAAAGTGCAAATAACCTGGCGCGCATCAGTGTGAAGCTGACCCTTTGTTGGCTTGCTTCGATTTGTGACTGCGTTTAAATTTAAAAAAGGACATTTTTTCATTATGATCTTCAACGATGTATTTGCCCAATAATAAAAATTCAGTCGCATCTTTTGTGGCGCCAGTAAGTCGACCATTTTTGAGCGGTTTTCCTTTGAGGTCAAAAAATTGAAACACGGGCGTTGCGCGCACGCGGTTCTGTTTTAAGGAAAAGTCTTTCTGGGTCGTGGTTTTTCCTTTGAAATCGGTCAGCTCAAGGTCGCCTTCAACATCCATACTTAAAATGCGAAAATGTTTGTGGAAATAATCCTGCACGTCCGAACGGTTTAACACGTTTCTTTTCATACGTGCGCAAAAAGGGCATTCTTCCATTTCAAACATGAGCAGAATGGCTTTTTTGTTTTCTTCTTTAGCAATATCAACTTCTTCAGTCAAGTCGCCCAGGCTGTCATCAAAAAACTCAGACCATTCTTTTATGGCCACGCTTTCATTATCTGTTTGAAGATTAACTTCTTTTGCCTGACTAAGTGATGATAATGGTAAAAATGATGCGTTCACTATGCAAAACAGCAGAAAAGTGGACTTCAGTATAGACTTGAGTGACATGAAAACTCCTGTTACTTTTGTTACTTTCAGTTCTAATTGATAAGATTGTAGCCTATATTGCCATTGAGTAACATTTTCATGAGCTTTCTTGGACTTTCATGACAAACAGTTCGGTGAAGCAGCATTAAAAATAGCGCTTCATACGCCGAAAACCTACCTTTGAGCAATTAGTGATCAATTGCTTTTTAATTTTTCTGATAAACCTGCTATTATTTATATGGTCTGTAAGGATTGCAGACAAGATGTGTTTTAGTCTTTTTCAGTTGCAGCCCCCGTGTTATCAGCGACTGATTGGTTTATTGCTTGCATCTGAACAATAAAATATTAATAACCAAAACCCAATAAGAAATCAGGAGAACACCATGTCAAAAGGGCATATGCTACAAGAACCCTTTCTTAACGCCTTGAGAAAAGAGCGCATACCCGTTGCGATTTATCTTGTAAACGGAATTAAATTACAAGGGCACGTTGAGTCGTTTGATCAATTTGTTGTATTGCTAGGAAGCACCGTGAGCCAGCTGGTTTATAAGCACGCCATTTCCACGATTGTTCCGGCGCGACCCATCAAATTAAACATTGAAGATGACGACGATTAATACTTTGATTAACGCGTTAATCAACAACATAATCAGTAACATAGTTTAACATTTCACCTTGGAATTATTTGATAAACTCAGTCAGGGCGAAGCCCGGATTGAAAACGCCATACTGGTGCAAATACGTTTCGATTCCGGGTCAAACCAGTTAAACCAACAGGACGAACAGGAATTCAAGGAGCTTGTTCGTTCTGCGGGCGCTCACAATTCTCTTGTGATTGGCGGTTCTCGCCATGCGCCTCACCCCCGCTATTTTGTAGGTTCCGGCAAGGCGGAAGAAATTAGTCTTGCCGTTAAGCAGCATGACGCCGATGTGGTGATATTCGATCATGCGCTAAGCCCCGCCCAGGAGCGTAATCTGGAGCGTCTGGTGGAATGCCGGGTGCTGGATCGCACCGCCTTGATTCTGGATATTTTTGCGCAACGGGCGCGTTCCCATGAAGGTAAATTACAGGTAGAACTGGCGCAGTTAAAACACATGTCTACCCGGCTGGTGCGCGGCTGGACGCATCTGGAGCGACAGAAAGGCGGCATTGGTTTGCGCGGGCCGGGTGAAACGCAGCTGGAAACCGACCGACGCTTGCTGAATATCCGCATCAAGCAGATCAACAAACGTCTTGAAAAAGTCAGCAAACAGCGCGAGCAGGGCCGTCAGTTGCGCCAGAAATCCGAAACGCCCACGGTGTCGCTGGTTGGTTATACCAATGCGGGAAAATCGACCCTGTTTAACGCGCTGACTGATTCCGAAGTCTATGCCGCTGATCAGTTATTTGCTACGCTGGATCCGACCCTGCGCCGCCTTGATCTACCCAATCAACAATCCGTAGTGCTGGCCGATACAGTGGGCTTTATCCGCGACCTGCCGCATGATCTGGTGGCCGCCTTTCGCGCTACATTACAGGAAACTATTGAGGCCGATTTGATCCTGCATGTGATTGATTCAAGCGAGGAGCAGCGCGAGTTTTACAGGGAGCAGGTTAATAATGTCATTCGCGAACTGGGCGCTGAAGATGCGCCACAGCTCGAAGTGATGAACAAAATCGACCTCACGGATGCTTCACCCCATGTGGATCAAGGTCATAATGGTTTGCCGCAACGCGTTTGGCTGTCAGCGCTAAGCGGAGAGGGTCTGGATCAGTTAAAAGAGACGCTGGGCGATATTTTTGCTGAAAATGTTTTCACAGGCGATCTACGGCTGCCGCCTGAAATGGGACGCTTACGGGCGCAGCTTTATGAGCTGGACGCGATACAGAATGAAGCATTTACAGACGATGGAGCGCATCTATTAAGCGTTAGCATCCAGAAACGCCGCCTGGATAAATTGCTCCACGAGCAGGGCGTGAGTCTGGATGAACTGACAACTGTTATTAACTAGCCGTCGGCTCTTCCCGGATATAGGCGAATTTCCAGGGATTTCCAGTGGCCAACTCAAGTTGGCCTAAAAGCTTGTCATCCGGTATTGCTTCGGCTTCATAAATATTTCCCACAGCGATCCAGCTTTTTGCAATAAATGCGCTTTTTCGCCAGTTGATTGTTTCAAGGTCGATGCGCTGATTGCATTCCGGGCACTCAAAAAAATCCACTTTGTTTTCAATGGCGTCGTTTATCAGTGCTTTGGCGTTGTTCACCGTCTGTTTACAGCCGGGGCACTGAAGTTTCCTTGTATTGCGCCCCGCAATAAAACGTTTCTCCGCGCTTGATTCTGGTATTTCAATATAACAATAGGGCCTATCATTCTGAGGCTCCAGTTCGATATTGGGCGAACAGCCCATGAAGCACAGCAAAGATAAAAATTGTTCGCCTGCCTGGTAGCGATTTTTTTCGATCAGCGGGCCGATAAATTTGCAATCGGCGAGAGTGGATTTCAGGCCAGCATTTTCGACCGGCGCATCCGGGTCTTCAGGGTAAAGATACAGTTTGAACTCAGCTTGCCACATGACATTTTCCAGCGCCTGCGCCATCTTTGTTGAATGGTTTGTAATAAATGACAAAACGACAGACGGTAGGAATATCGCGATGTTCTGACGAACGGTCATTAAGCGTAGCTAAGCTAAAAAATGAAAATTTCATCATAAAATAAAGACAGCTCATGCCTGTATAACTCACTAATAATAAGGCGCTGGCGCACTATCGGGTTTTCGATTCTAAGACCTGGATGCGTTTGACGCCATGAAAAATGTTAAAAAGAATGTATCGGACTGTGAAAGAGGTATTCTTCCAGCCATTATTTTTCTGTTACTGTCAGTTATTGCAACGCCTTTATTTGCAGAAAATCCCTTGGCCGCAGGGAGTCTATGGAGCGAGCTTGAAAGCGCGCCAGAGTCAATTCAGAAAGATACCGGCCTGTCAAAAAAGAGCGCAGAATCAACTGGCGGAGATTTCAGGAACGCCCGTTTGTTCAAGCTTGATGTGGAACAGATGCGCACCTTGTTGAGGGCTTTA
>JANTHA010000207.1 GCA_024762625.1 Thiotrichaceae bacterium | reverse complement strand
TCGCCGAAGTAGCCTTTTTCATCCGGCATTTCAAGAAACTGAATACTCATATTTTTCTCCTTTTAATGATTTGGTCGTTTCTACTTGTTGCTAATTGTTTGTTGCTAATCGTGTCTAATTGTTTTTACTAACCGTAGACCATATAAGGAAAATGTCCAAAAATCATCCTGCTTGCCTTGATCATTCTCAAAAAACTCATGATTAAGGGTGACTCTATTAATTAGGATATTCGTTCGAGTTCAAGGCGGATGGATTTCGAGAACCGCAGTGTATAAGTAATACATGAGGATCGTAGAAATTCATCCAACGCAGAAATCGGGCGAAAAGACAATTAATAGAGATACCCTTAAGTAATAAGCGGCTGACATCGTTCGCAAATATAACAAGGCTGCCCGCCACCCGTTTTCTTGATGATGCCGGAACCGCAACGATAGCAGGGCAAGCCATCGCGGCGAAACACCCGGAATCGGGCGTTTTCAAGTGTAACGCCTTGCGCCAGCAGTTTTTCAACAGTGTCCAGGTCGTTGGTGATGCTTTGTGTGCGGTAGGACTGTCTGGGCAGTCGCAAAATGGTCTGCGCCAGCAATTTGATTTGAGTCGAACTTAAATCGGCGGGTTTTGTTGATGGATGCAAGCCGGTGACAAACAAAATCTCACAACGCAAATAATTACCCAGTCCGGCGAGGAATGATTGTTCTGTGAGGAATCCGCCCAATTGACGATTGCGGTAGTTTGCCGATAATAGTCTATCGCTAAGGTGCTCAACGCTGGTTTGCGGATTGAGTACATCCTTCCCCAGCTTGCTGATAAACGGGTGTTTGCTTATTTGCTGGTCGTTTAGCACCTCGATATCCGATGCGCTGTAGAGCAAGGCCCATTGGTCAGGCGTGTGGATCGCCAGGCGAAGCTGGCGATTTGAAGCAGGCACATTATCAGCTTCGCAAATCACCCAGCGGCCATAGAGCTGGTTGTGAGTGTAGATATTCAGACCCTGCGGGTGCTTTTCTGATGCAAAGCACGTCACCATGGCCTTGCCGTAGGTATCGACAGCGGCAACGCGTGCATCGTTAAATTGCGCTTCAAACTGTTTTAAGCTCGGCAAGCCAAATTCAACCTTGAGTATCGGCTTGTTGATAATGGCTTGCCCGAGCTTATCGGCGGCTTTGCGGATTTCCGGGCCTTCGGGCATGGTAATACACCAATGAAAACTTGATAAAATGCGGGCGCATTATATGATATGCGCACCCTATGCTCACCTATATTCTAAAACGCCTCGCTGGAACCATTCCCACGCTGTTCATCATCGTGACCATTGCCTTTTTCATGATCCGGCTGGCTCCGGGCGGGCCGTTTGATTCGGAACGCCAGGTCCCGGCTGAGATCGCCGCCAATCTTGAGCGCGTTTATCATCTACAAGACCCGTTACCGCTGCAATACGCCTATTACCTTGCAAATGTATTGAAGGGCGATTTCGGGCCATCATTCAAGTACCAGGATTACACGGTCAGCGAGCTGATCCGCCAGGGTTTTCCGGTATCCATGCAACTGGGCTTACTCGCCATTCTGCTCTCCCTGTTGATCGGCGTCGCACTCGGCGTTATCGCTGCGCTACGCCAAAACAGAGTGCTTGATTATCTGGTAATGACGCTTGCGATGACCGGCATTACCATCCCCAATTTTGTCATGGCGCCGGTTCTGGTGCTGGTTTTTGCGGTATTTCTGGGCTGGCTGCCAGCGGGCGGTTGGGGCGATCTGAAACAGATGGTTTTACCCGTAATTGCACTGAGCCTGCCGCAGATCGCAACCGTTGCGCGCATGACCCGCGCCAATCTGATCGAAACACTGAACGCGCCCTATATCCGCACCGCAAAAGCCAAGGGATTGCCGCTGGCTCACATTTTGCTGCATCACGCGTCCAGGGCAACCCTGCTCCCGGTTATCTCCTGGCTGGGGCCTGCTACTGCAGCCATCATTACCGGTTCAGTGGTTGTTGAACAGATTTTCGGTTTGCCGGGGATCGGCCGCCACTTTGTTAATGGCGCGCTCAACCGCGACTATACGCTGGTGATGGGCGTGGTGATTTTTTACGGCGCATTGATTATTGTGATGAATCTACTGGTCGACCTATTCTACGCCCTGCTTGACCCACGAATTCGATATGACAAGCACTGATACTAGCCCCAAACACGCCGATACAGTCGCAAAGGGACTGTCGCCCTGGCAACTGGCGCTGCGTCGTCTGGCGCGCAACAAAGCCGCAACGTTCAGCATTTATCTGCTGCTCGCGATTATTATTGTGTGCATCGTTGGCCCGGCAATCAGCCCCTGGGAGCTGGATGCGGTAGACTGGGATCATATCGGCGCAGCGCCTGACTTGGTGAGTAAACACTATTTCGGAACCGACGCAAACGGGCGCGATCTGTTTGTGCGCACCCTGCAGGGCGGGCGCATTTCGCTGATGGTGGGGCTGCTAGCGACCGCCGTGAGTTTTATTATCGGCATCGCCTATGGCGCAATCGCGGGTTACGCTGGCGGCAAAACCGATGCGCTGATGATGCGTTTTGTGGACATTCTGTATGCGCTGCCCTTCATGTTTTTCGTGATATTGCTCACGGTTTATTTCGGGCGCAGCATCTGGCTTATTTTTATCGCTATCGGCGCAGTCGAATGGCTCACCATGGCGCGCATCGTGCGCGGCCAGGCGCTGTCGATTAAACAGCGATCCTTTGTTGAAGCGGCAAAAGTGACCGGCGCAAGCCACAGCGCCATCATCAAACGCCATATTATCCCCAATACGCTGGGGCCGGTGATTGTGTACGCCACACTGACCGTGCCGCAGGTGATACTATTTGAATCTTTCCTGAGCTTTCTGGGGCTGGGTGTGCAGGAGCCGATGACCAGCTGGGGCGTGCTGATCGCCGAGGGTGCGGCGCAAATGGAATCCGCGCCATGGATGCTGCTGTTTCCCGCTGCTTTTCTTGCTGTGACGCTATTCTGTTTAAACTTTATCGGTGATGGGCTGCGCGATGCACTGGATCCCAAAGACAGATAACGGAACAAACAACCGCTCACGGACGCAAGTAAAAATATGAGCCAATTATTATCCATTAACAATCTGTCTGTTCAGTTTAATACCGAAGGCGGTCTGATCAAGGCGGTGCGCGGCGTATCATTCGCCATACAGGCCGGCGAAACGGTAGCGATTGTCGGCGAATCCGGCGCGGGCAAGAGCCAGGTTTTTCATGCGCTGATGGGCCTGCTGCCGGGCAACGGCAAGGCGCAGGGAGAGGTTGATTTTTTTGGCCAGTCCATTTTGAATCAACCCGCCCGCGCGCTGAACAAAATTCGCGGCAAAGACATCGGCATGATTTTCCAGGATCCGATGACCGCGCTCAATCCTTATCTGCGCATCGGCGCGCAGCTTGTCGAAGTACTGATGGTTCATAAACAGATGAGCAAACGCGAGGCAAGAAAAATCGCCATCGACATGCTTGAGCGCGTGCATATCAAACAGGCGCGCCAGCGCATCGACAGCTACCCGCATGAACTATCCGGCGGAATGCGTCAACGGGTCGCAATTGCAATGGCGCTCTTATGCCAACCCAGGCTGATTATTGCCGACGAGCCGACTACAGCGCTGGATGTAACTGTACAGACGGAAATTATCCGCCTGCTCAAAGAGATACATGACACGCTCAACACCAGCATGGCGTTAATCACCCACGACTTGCCGCTGGTCGCAGGGCTTTGTGAGCGTGTTATTGTGATGTATGCGGGGCACATCGTTGAAACAGGCTCAGTGGATGACATATTCTACCGCGCCGCACATCCATACACTCAGGCGCTATTGGCCGCTACGCCGAGTGCAGCGTTACTGAACAAAGCGCGACTGGACGAACCTGGGGATGATAAAAATCAAGGAAAAAGACGCTTACAGGCCATCGACGGACAACCGCCCGACCCGCTGAACCTGCCCGCTGGTTGCGCCTTTCACCCACGTTGCGCCTATGCGGATAAACCCTGTTTTAGCCAGGAACCCGACTTGCAACAGCTGGCTTCAGGCAAGCAAGTCGCCTGCTGGCATAGCCTGGAACAAGTTCAATCATGAATCAACCAAGGAAGCAACAAAGTCATCAGAATCAATTAAACAGCCAACAGCAAACACTGCTTTCGGTCGAGAACGTCAGTGTGGCGTTCAACAAAGGCAAGCTACGGCTAGAGGCGCTCAAACAGGTTTCGTTTGAACTTAATCCGGGCGA
>JANTHA010000206.1 GCA_024762625.1 Thiotrichaceae bacterium | reverse complement strand
ATCCTAATTAATAGAGGTACCCTACAGACTTTGGTAATAATCAATCAAAATCTTGGCGACTTCAGGACGAGAGAACTCTTTAGGCGGCGCTTCGCCATTACCTAGCATCTCACGCACTTTTGTACCAGAAAGAAGCACAAAGTCATCTTTTTCATGGTCGTCAACTTCACGCATCATAACGACTTTATTTAATTTCTTGGACCAGGCGGTGTGATCAGCTTTGAATATTTCGATATCCATTGCGCCTTCTGGTACTTCTTCATCAAAAATAGTCTGGGCGTCAAAGTCGCCATAGTAATCACCGACTCCAGCATGGTCGCGACCAATAATGAAGTGCGTCGCTCCCATGTTTTGACGGAAATAAGCATGAAGCACGGCTTCGCGTGGTCCGGCATAAAGCATATCGTAACCATAACCCGTTACCATTGCACTGTTTGGCGGGAAGTATAGTTCAACCATTTTACGAATCGCAGCATCACGAACAGGGGCGGGAATGTCGCCTTCTTTCAGCTTACCCAGCAACATGTGGATAACCAGGCCATCACAACCAAGGCGTTCCATTGCCATATGGCAAAGTTCTTCATGTGCTAAATGCATGGGATTACGTGTTTGGAAAGCAACAACCTTGTTCCAGCCATGCTCGGCAATTTCGTTGCGGATTTCAACTGCTGTACGGAATGTGTCAGGAAAATCAGTTTGGAAGTAGCTGAAGTTTAATACCTGGATTGGGCCAGAAACAGCGATTTGCCCTTGGGTATTGAAAGCCTTAACCCCGGGGTGCTTTATATCAGTCGTACGATAAACTTTTTCTGTCATGGTTGTCATTTGATCATCAGAAACTTCTTCAACAGCCTCTACATCCATAACAGCAATGACTGGGTGGCCTTCCACATTAGGGTCGCGTAAAGCGATACGTTTTGCATCGCCAATCGCGTCTGTATTTTCCAGTAAGCACAAAACAGGAACAGGGAAGAAAGAACCATCTGTCAAGGTCATTTTTTCTGCTGCACCCATGGCGTCGGCGACATTCATGTAACCTTTCAATGGGTTGAAATAACCACCACCCAACATGACAGCGTTAGCAGCAGCTTGTGAGCTAACGACTACTGAAGGCAGAGTTTCAGCTTCTTTGGTTAGCTTTTCATGTTCGGCAACGTCATAGACGAAGCGTGGTTGTAGTTCATCAGAACCAATTGGTTTTATCATCCTTATTTCCTCGTATTAGCGACCCAAGTGGGAGTAGTTATGTAATTTAAATAAATGTTTGTCGTTGTAGCAAATTTGGCAGTACGACGCAAAAAATTGATGTTGCGTTATTTCTGTTTCATTACTGTTTCATCATAGCGATCAGTCCTACGCAAATTTAATTGATGAACTAATAACAAGGTCGTTTTTAAGGTATAGCTCGTTGCTTGATTGACCGCTATTTTAAATTTTGCCTTACCCTATAGATTTTTAAGATTTAAATCAATACCCAATCAGGCAGGAAGAATGATAGGGTGTCTCTATTAATTAGGATGTTCGTTCGAGTTCAAGGCGGATGGATTTCGAGAACCGCAGTGTATAAAGCATACATGAGGATTGAGAAATTCATCCAACGCAGAAATCGGGCGAAAAGACAATTAATAGAGATGCCCGATAGATATCAAGCCTGTTATTCTTTTTAATAAAGGCAAAGCGTGGCAACATCTGAACAAGAGGGGATCGCAGGATGAGAAACCTCTCTTGAGCCATTCATCCGGAATTTTCATCCGCCTGCAGCGTCTCTGGTAAAATCAGCGCTATTCTCAATTAATAAATAAGCGATTAATAAAAATAAGGTGCATCTACCATGAATTTAGGAATTATCATTTTTTCAACCCTGATCATTGCGCCGTTGCTTTGGGGCGTATCCATCTACAATATGCTGGTGACGCTGAAAAATAATGCGGATAAATCTTGGAGCAATATCGCGGTTCTGTTAAAACAGCGTAACAGCGAGCTGCCCAAGCTGATCGACACCTGTAAGCAACACATGAAATATGAGCAGGCAACGCTGGAGAAAGTGATCAAGGCGCGCAACCTGGTTGAATCCGCGATGAAAGCCAGGGACATGCAACAATTAAGCGCCGCTGAAGCCCAGCTTGAAGTCGGACTGAACGGCTTGTTTGCGGTTGCCGAAAATTATCCTGAGCTCAAGGCGAGTGATTCATTTTTACGACTGCAAACACGCATTACCACGCTGGAAGAAAGTATTGCGGATCGCCGTGAGTTCTATAACGACAGCGCCGCAATTAACAATACCCGCATCGAACAATTCCCGGATAATATCGTCGCCAACGCCTTTAGTTTCAAAAAATTTGATCTGCTTGATTTCAAGCCCGAGGAAATGGCGGATGTGGATGTGTCGACCGCATTTAATCAGTAATTTAAGCTAGGCAGACAGTCCCATGCTCGCGATTCTGAAAAGCATGCTGTATTCGTTGATCAGCGGCTTTGCTTATTGGCTGCTGTTGTTGCCGCTATTCTGGCTCGACAGGGAGAACCTGATTGATTATATGGCGATTCTGGGAGTGTTGAGCCTGTTCTGGGCAATACTGCTCTACCGCCGTTATCGCTTGATTGAAGATACCGAAGCCACCCGGCTAAGCTCCGCCGCCCAAGGCTATGTCGAACTGCAGGGCGAGGCGGCGCTGTATGATAACGAGGTTGGCCGCAGCATTCATCATGAACTCCCGCCCATGGTCTGGCATCGTCAGCTATTTCGCAGTAGCTGGTCAGGTTTCTTTCTTCGCGACGCAAAAGGGCAATGCACCATTGACCCGCGCGATGCAGAGGTGATTACGCCCACCTACCAATACAACAGCTATATCTATCATGCGATTTATCCCGGAGAAGTCATCTATGCGCTGGGTAACCTGGAAACCTTAAATAAACACCGCACCGAATGGGAGCGTAAAGGGCTGATCATTCGCAAGCTGGTGGAATGGAAACGAGCCCGTTTCCGGTTTCTGGATTATTTCGACAGCAATCGCGATGGCGTAATTGATGATGGCGAACTCCAGCACGCAAAAGATGCGGCTCAGCGCGAAGTGGATGAGGAGATTGAATTATCCTATCAGGAACCCGCCACGCATGTGGTTTCTCGCGCCAAAGACGGACGCCCATTTATACTGAGCAGCATTCATCCGGATGCTCTGGTAAAACGTTATAAAATTGCAACCATGGCCCATCTGGCGGCATGGATGTTTTTATTGCTGATCGCGTACTTGCTTGAATGATGAAAAAAACCGCCGAATAAACACTCAGAACCTGATAATATCCCATCCTCTCCCTTCAGACCTAATGAGGATTCCTGCTTGTATCAAAAACTGGCTGCACGCCTTGATCAAATAGAACAGGACAAGACGCAAAGCATTTTCAAAGGCGCTTTAACTGGCCTTGAAAAGGAAAGTCTGCGCGTTGATCCTGATGGGCATATTTCGCAAAAGCCGCATCCCAGGGTGTTTGGTTCCGCATTAACAAATCCGTGGATCACCACTGACTATGCGGAATCCCTGCTTGAACTGATCACGCCGCCCTGCGATCGCGCTTATAAGGCGCTGGATTTTTTACTCGACATTGAAACCTTTGTCTATCAAAAGCTGGACAATGAATTGCTCTGGACCACCAGCATGCCTTGTGTCATCCGCGGCGAGCAAGACATACAGATAGCGCAATACGGCAGCAGCAATGCGGGTAAAATGAAGTCTGTCTACCGTCAGGGACTGGCGGAGCGTTACGGTAAAATGATGCAGGTCATTGCCGGCGTGCATTTTAATTATTCGGTTTCCACGGACTTCTGGCCTGAATATCAGGCCATGGAAGCAGCCGATGGCGTAGACAAGCAGACTTTCATCAACGAAAACTACATGGCGATGACGCGCAATATCCAGCGTTATGGCTGGTTAATCCCGTATTTGTTCGGCGCATCCCCTGCTATTTGCAAATCATTTCTGGCGGGCGTACCCAAGCCCGAAAGCATGAAATTGTTTAAAAAACACACCTGTTATGAACCCTGGGGGACTTCTCTGCGCATGGGCGATATTGGCTATACCAATCGCAAGGAAGGCAAGCGCGGGATCAAGGCGAATTATAATTCACTGGAGAACTACATCGCCAGTTTGCGTTATGCGATCAGTACGCCGCAGCCTGAATATGAAAAAATCGGCCTCAAACGCGGCGATCAATATCTGCAATTGAATACCAATATTCTGCAAATCGAAAATGAGTATTACAGCAGCGTACGCCCCAAGCAGGTGCTCAATGGACTTGA
>JANTHA010000205.1 GCA_024762625.1 Thiotrichaceae bacterium | reverse complement strand
CATTGACGCGCTTGCGCAAGGTGGTGATGTTTTGTTGTAGCGCGAAGCGTTTTATTTCCTTGATCTTGTTTTCGGTGAGGGTCGCTTTTAGCGCAGCGCCCTTGGGCGTATCAACTTCACTGAAGGTAATTTCGTTACGGTACTCGCGCGCCAGGACAGCTTTGGCCTTATCGCGTAACTCTGCCGTTTTAAATTGAATGATTAAATTATCGCCTTCGCGTTTCACGCCCAGATAGCTGATCTTGTTTTCGCGCAACAGCGTTCTGAAATCCTCGCTATTGCGTGATAGCGCTTTGTCCATTGCGGCCTTCATATCCACTTCCATAAGGAAGTGCACGCCGCCGCGCAGATCCAGTCCCAGACTCATCGGATTAAAGGAGCGCAACCAGGCGGGTGTTGCGGGGGCAAGATTTAGCGCCGTATTATAATCCTTGCCAAGCGTTTTCTTGATGACTTCCTGCGCGGCTAGCTGGGTATCCGGGCTATCAAAGCGCACCATGATCTTTTTTGCGCCATTCTGCTCAATCTCTTTAGGCTTGATATTATGACTCGAAAGCGCCTGCTTGATTTTATCCTGAACAGTCGCATCAATGGTCTGATGTTTGCCAGCGGCTACAATCTGTACGGCTGGTTCCGAAGGAAAGATGTTAGGTAGCGCAAAGAGTATGCCGAGTGCAGTCACTGCGATTAGCAGCAGGTATTTCCAGAGTGGATATCGGTTCATTGTTTTGGTCCGAATGATTTATTGTTTTTACGGCCTGTTTAGCAGACACGCTTTAATAAGTTGAAAATCAGGTATGCGCCGGAGACAGTTTAAGCCCCTAAGGTCTCCAGCGAATCGGCTTCAGGCGCTTTTCATGGTGCCCTTGGGCAGCACTGCGGCAATAGCGTGCTGTTGCACTTTAATATTGGCGTTATCTGAAATTTTTAGCTCAACAAAATTATCGCCAATCTTGACAACTTTGCCGAGGATGCCGCCGGAGGTGACTACTTCGTCGCCTTTGGAAAGCGCAGCCAGCATTTCATTATGCTCTTTGGCCTTTTTTTGTTGCGGGCGTATAATCATGAAGTACATGATGCCGAAAAAGATGGCGACCATGATCACCAGTTGTAAACCACCGCCTTGTGGAGCAGCCTCACCGGCCGCCATGGCGTCTGATATAAAAAAACTCATCTGAATCTCCAGTTAATGGGCTGGCATCAGCTTGCGGATTCCCAATACAGGCGCGATCTGACGATAGCCATCTAAAAAATTTTGCGCGTATTATGCACTGTCTGGGCGCATAATAAAACGATTCTCTTGTTTCACGTCCAGGTCATACCCGGAATTGCTCTTCGTTAGTCAGGGCTTGTTTCTCAGGCCTTATCCCAGGAGAAATTAATAAGCTGTGATAGTGTCTTTTTGTTTGCAATCAGCATTAACAGCCGATCCAGCCCAATGGCGACGCCTGCACAACGCGGAAGTCCCGCCTTGATGGCGGCCAGAAAATACTGATCTTCCGGCATTTTAGCTTGTTTTGCCTGTTGTTGATCATCATGTTGATCATGCAGCACAACTTGCATTCTGGTTCTATTTTCGCGCGCCAGTATTTGCTGGTTTCTGGCGTAATCCGTTTCTTCCTGATAGCCATTTCCCAGTTCCAGCGGCCCCAGGTAGACTTCAAAACGTTGCGCGACCAAATGACCTTTATTGTTTTCCTTGTCTTTCTTGTCTTTCTTGTCTTCCTTTTTTTCCTTGATTTCCTCGTTTACCTTTAACGCGGCGAGTGCAGACTGATCAGCAGGATAGTCGATAACAAAGGTCAGACGCTTGTTGTCAAACTGTGGTTCAATACAATGAGTCAGTAGCGCATCCAGCATCGCCTGGTCAGTTAGCCCATTGACGTCCAGCCCCGAAATATGTTGATCAATAGCGGCTGCCAAATCGGCGTGATTCACTGTATGGGGATTAAATCCGAATTTTTCAAGGAATAATTGCTGATAGCTGATGATTTTCGATTTTTTTTGAAGTGCGCCTGGCAGTGAAGAAAACAGGGAAGTCAGCAGCTCATCAACTTCCTGGATGAGCTGTTGATAACTAAAACCGACCCGATACCACTCAAGCAAGTTAAATTCGGGATTGTGACGAGTGCCCGATTCACCCTGGCGCCACACCCTGGCTATCTGGTAAATATCGCCGCTGCCCGCAGCCAGCAGGCGTTTCATTGGATACTCCGGCGAGGTATGCAGATAGCGTAGCGGGCCGCCAGCATTATCAACAGGAAATGATTCTATCGCCGGATCCGTATTAGCGGCCTGAGATAGCGCAGGGGTTTCTACTTCAAGCACGCCGCGTTCTGCAAAGAAAGCGCGAATGTCATGTAGCATCCGCGCGCGTTGTTGACGGATTAACGTTGTCGTATTGGGTTTCCAGTCCACCTTTGAACTAATTACGGATCGTGTGGTTTGTTCGCGTGATCTTTTAATATTATTCAGGCTCTTGACAGGTATTCGCCGCTGCGCGTGTCAATTTTGACCACTTCGCCTTCCTCGACAAACAGTGGAACCTTGATTTGCGCGCCGGTTTCCACGGTTGCCGGTTTGGTTGCGCCCTGGGCGGTATCGCCACGCACGCCGGGGTCACACTCGGTGATTTTAAGCTCGACAAAGTTGGGCGGGCTAATGCTTAAAGGCGCGCCGTTCCAGAGCGTCACAATGTATTTTTCCTGTGGCTTAAGCCATTTAATCACATCGGTGACGGCGTTTTTATCTGCGGCGTGTTGCTCGTAGGTATCAGGCTCCATGAAATACCAGAATTCGCCATCTTCATAGAGGTACTCCATATCCACTTCCATGACATCCGCTGCTTCCACGGATTCGCCAGATTTCCAGGTCTTGTCAATTACGCGCCCGGTTTTCAGGTTGCGGATTTTGACGCGGTTAAAGGCTTGTCCCTTACCGGGTTTTACAAATTCATTCTCAACAATGGTATAAGGGTCTCCATCCATCATGAATTTTAGGCCGCTTTTAAATTCGTTGGTGCTATAACTTGCCATGTAGGGCGCTCCTGAAGATACAAATTGATCGTAAAAAAGCTATGATAACCGCATTTGAATTAAAACATAAGTCTAAAACAATCATTACGTCCGAAAGCTGGCAAAAACAAATGGCTAAGGCGTTTCGCGATGTGAATGAATTACTGGCCTATCTGGAATTAGAGCCTGACGATGCGAAGCGCTCACTATATTTTCCTGAACATTTTAAATTGCTCGCTCCCAGGCCATATGTTGAAAAAATCAAAAAGGCGGACTGGGATGACCCCCTGTTAAAACAGCTTTTGCCGCTCAATCTGGAACAGCAAACAAGCGATGGTTTTAGCGTCGATCCGGTAGGCGATAGCACAGCTGGCATAGCTAAGGGCGTTCTACAAAAGTATCATGGCCGGGTGTTGTTGATCACCACTGGGGCATGTGCGGTGCATTGTCGTTATTGTTTCAGGCGACATTTCCCCTATGCCGAATCGATGGTGGATAAATCTCATTGGCAAAATACGCTTGATCAGTTACTGGCTGATCCTGACATTCATGAAGTCATTTTAAGCGGCGGAGACCCATTGATGCTGCCGGATGAACGCCTTGCTGCGATGTGTGCTGATCTGGCGGCGATACCGCATATCAAGACGCTGCGTTTTCATACGCGGCTGCCGCTTGTTTTGCCACAACGAATTAACAAAGGCCTGCTGCACTGGCTTGACGACCTTGCAATCAGAAAGGTGATGGTAATCCACGCTAATCACGCCAATGAAATTGATGATGAAACGGGTAGGGCGCTTGAAGCGCTCGCTCGTCATGGCGTGACGCTGCTTAACCAGTCAGTCCTTCTCAGAGGCGTTAATGATGACGCAGGCGTGTTGATAAATTTAAGTAAGCGCCTGTTTGAGTTTGGCGTGCTTCCCTATTATCTGCATATGCTGGACAAGGTGCAGGGGGCGGCACATTTTGATGTGGATGATGCGCATGCGTTAAGCCTGTTGAAAAGCCTCAGACAGGCTTTACCAGGTTATTTAACGCCAAAGCTTGTCAGGGAAATTTCCGGCGAACGGTCTAAGTCATCACTCGAATAATTGCTCTTTAAATGTTATAATTTACTAACAAATAATTATTATAATAATAAACAGGGTATCTCATGAGTCCTATTTCACTCTTTAATAAAAACAATAATAAATCCGCTGGCAGTCTTAAAACAAAGCACAAAAACAACAACATAGACAACAACAACAATAAAGCCGCTGCGGAAATGTCAGCTCAAATCCATTTGCGCACCGCGGCCAA
>JANTHA010000204.1 GCA_024762625.1 Thiotrichaceae bacterium | reverse complement strand
TGTAGTCATCGATGCGATAAACCAGTCGGTATCATTAACGACGGAGCAAGTCCGTTTCATTGCCGATCGTCATTTTGGAATTGGTTGCGACCAGCTTTTGTTGGTGGAAAAATCAGATACCAGCGATGCAGACTTTCGCTACCGTATTTTTAATGCCGATGGCGGCGAAGTTGAACAATGCGGCAATGGGGCGCGTTGTTTTGCGACCTTTGTTCATGAGCAGGGGCTGACGGATAAAACAGAAATACCGGTTATAACCAGCAGTGGTCGAATAATACTTAAACTGGAAAAGGATGGTCGGGTGACCGTGGATATGGGTTCGCCTTCGTTGCAACCAACATCATTACCATTTTTGCAGGATCAACAACAGACGCTTTATTCACTGGATATTGATGGCCAGGCAATACAGTTCAGCGCCCTTTCCATGGGCAACCCGCATGTAGTCATTCAGGTTGATAATATTGAATCAGCGCCCGTTGAACAAATTGGCGCTAAACTACAGGCGCATGAGGCCTTTCCCAATTCGGTTAATGTAGGGTTTATGCAAGTGCTTGATCGTTCGCAAATTAAACTCAGGGTATTTGAACGTGGCGCGGGCGAAACTCAGGCCTGCGGCACCGGCGCGTGCGCCGCCATGGTTGCCGGACGTCTGCAAGGCCTGCTAGACGCCAGGGTAGAAGTTGGTTTAACAGGCGGCAATCTATCAATTTACTGGGAAGGAGAGCAAAATCCCGTTATGATGACAGGACCTACGGCAACTGTTTTTAACGGCTCTATTAGCTTACCGGACGCGCTTTAACTAACGGAATGTGCTATGATTTGCTAGCGCGATTTATCGTATCAAGCATCATGGTATGAAATATTATCAATGCACCATAACAAGCTTACAGGATCAAGTATGAGTTCATTACAAAAAGATTCAGAAAACGCCAAAGGCGCTGATGACGCCCAAATCATCGCCGATGCCATGATGGATGAATCCGTCATCGCCGACTACCTGAATTCACATCCTGATTTTTTTAATCGGCATACCGAATTATTAGCTAATTTACAGGTGCCACACCAAACCGGAACCGCTTCGCTTATTGAGCGCCAGGTTGCTGTTTTACGTGAAAAAAGCCGTGACCTGGAAGAACAGTTAAACGGCCTGATCCGCACCGCGCGGGGTAATGAACAAATCGTTACCCGTTTACAACGCTTCACCCTGGAGCTGATGCGTTCAAAGGACATCAACGATGTAATCGCCACCTGTCAGGATGTGCTTAGGGATGATTTTAACGCCGATTTTGTTTCAATTCGCATCATCGACAAAAAACGCAGCCCTGACAAAGCCGCCAATGAAGAGATGGCCACTAGTGATAATAACAGCCTGCACTTTATCAACCCAAAGGATAACGGACTAAAACAATTTGGTCGCCTGTTCGATAGCAAAAAACCAGTATGCGGTCGCTTAAAGAAAGAACAGCAAACATTTTTATTTGGCGACAATGCAGAAGAAATAAACTCCGTAGCCCTGATTCCACTGGTGAGCGCGGAAAAGCTAGGCATACTGGCTCTCGGAAGCCGTGATGAAACCCGCTTTCACCCCGGCATGGGCACGGTATTCATTAGTCATCTGGGAGAACTCGTCACGACAAGCCTGGCGCATTATACCAATCAGTAAGGTCAGGCTGTGTCTAACGCCATTCAACAATTTGAAAATTATCTAATCCACGAAAAGCGCTATTCCAGGCACACGCTATCAAATTATCGTCGCGACCTGTTACAATTTTCAAGCTGGTTTGCGGAAAAAAACGATGCTGAGACTCGTGCTGAAAACAATGCTGAAGACAAAGCTGAAGACAAAGCTGAAGACAAAGCTGAAGACAATGTTGAAAACAAAACTGAACACACCATTCTAGACGCCGACTCGCTCAGCATCCGTAACTGGGTCGCCACGCTGCATCGCCAGGGCGTCAGCGGCAAAACACTACAGCGCAAACTATCCTCTCTGCGTAGTTTTTATCAGTACTCATTACGAAAAAGACTAATCAAAAAAAACCCGGCGCTTGACATTAGCGCGCCCAAATCACCCCGCAAACTGCCCGGAACGCTGGACGCCGAAACGCTCACACAACTACTCGAAATTCCGGGCGATAGCATCCTGGCCATTCGCGATCGCGCCATCATGGAGCTATTCTACTCCTCCGGTTTGCGCCTGTCGGAACTGACAGGACTTGACCTCGACAGCATAGATTTAAATGAAAATATGCTCACCGCGATCGGAAAAGGCAATAAAACGCGCATTCTGCCGATAGGAAAAAAGGCCTCGGAAGCGCTTCAAAGCTGGTTGAAATCGCGCGTTGCGCTTCTCGGCGCCCATTCACAGGAAACAGCGCTGTTTATCAGCAAGCAGGGAAAGCGAATCAGCCCCAGAACCGTACAGCAACGCCTCAATGTCTGGCGCAAAAAACAAGGTCTGGAACAGGCGATACACCCGCACAAACTGCGCCATTCATTCGCCAGTCACATTCTCGAATCGTCAGGCGACCTGCGCGCCGTTCAGGAGCTTTTAGGCCATGCCGATATCAGCACTACTCAGATTTACACCCATCTGGATTTCCAGCATCTGGCCAAGGTGTATGATAAAGCCCATCCACGCGCTCGCAAGAAAAATTAAACAAAAAACAAGCACATATATCAATCAAAATGAGCAAGCCGCTTAAATTTTGAACTTGACCAATATCAAGAAATATGTTTTTTTAATAGACAATATTAAAGCGAAGTTATATCCCCGTTAGTTATTTTATTTACATTTTCCAATAGCTAAAATAAGCATCAATTCCAAACCAAAGGACAAGACTCAATGATTTTTCGTGCATTCATTCTATTGTTTGTAACCCTCACATTATCCGCCTGTATGGGCGGATCAGGCCAGAAAGGACCTTTCAACGCAGGCTCTGATGTCAAACTATCACAGCTGGATAATCAGGCCGCTGTAATTGATACAACAACGATGACAGCGAAAGTCATTGGACAGCAAGGCGACTATTCGATTAACCGCATCCCCTGGAATGGCTGGGCGCAGTTACAAATTACCGGGCAGTATTTTGATGAATACGCCAATGGCGATAGCAGCGCTGTTCTGACGCTGGAAGCAATAACCAAGAAAGATCGCCGTTTTGATACAGCCAACGTGCATATTTTTTCGCATCTGGCGGCGGCGCGCATCCGGCAACTGGTTGCCAATGGCAAAAACCTAAGCAATGCCTGGAAAGATGCACAAAAAGAAATGAAGCGCCTGTTTGACCTGAAACGGGTAAGCGCCAATATTCATCGAGGCGTAGAACAACTTGATATGCTGAACGGCTCTGGACAATTCCGTAAAGACAACGCCAATCTGCTGTTGTTCTCGGGCAGCTTCATGGCGACTGGCGGCGATGCGACCAGCCTGCAGTTGCTGAGCGCTGATTTTGCCGACGATGGAGAAATCAATGGAGACGCAGTCGGGATTTTTCACACCATTGCAGTGAAAGCAGGCACTGACGGATTGTTAAATTTATTGTCTGCAAACCTGAAGCAACATGGTTCGCACAATCCGCCAAACTCTGGCGACATGAAAAAATTACCCAAATGGGTCATAGTCGGTGAAGTAGGCGATACTACACCACCGGTTATTACCCTGCTTGGCGACAATCCTGTTGATGTAGAAGTTGGCGCTGAAGTTTATGAAGATGCCGGCGCTACCGCCACAGATGATGTCGATGGAGAAGTCTCCACGAGCATCAGCGTCAACAATGTCAACACCAGCGTGCTGGGCGAATATACGGTCACCTACACCGCCAGCGACAGTGCAGGCAACACAGCCAGCACAAGCCGTACAGTCAAAGTTGTCGACACAACACCGCCTGTAATCACACTTTTAGGCGACAATCCGCTTATTCTGACCGTAGATAACAACGAGGTTCCCGCCCCTTTCCAGGATCCCGGCGCGCAGGTCACGGATAATTATGACAACGAACTGGATTATCAGGTAGACCCAGGCGTTGTCGACACTGCAAATATCGGTGTATATACCCTGACCTATACAGCTACCGATTCCTCCGGCAATGCTGCGGCGCCTGTTACGCGCCAAATCGAAGTCGTCGCTGCACCCAACCAAGCGCCTGTTGCAACAGCGCAATCCATCACCATAGACGAAGACAGCTCTGCTAGCACTGTCACACTGACGGGCTCAGACGCCGATGGCGACGCCATTAGCTATATTCTCACGTCACAACCCGCTCATGGCGTCCTGTCTGGAACAGCGCCGAATCTTGCCTATACGCCAAACGCCAATTTCTTTGGCGCGGACAGCTTTAACTTCAAGGTCAACGATGGTCTTG
>JANTHA010000203.1 GCA_024762625.1 Thiotrichaceae bacterium | reverse complement strand
CAGGCGCGCGTACAAATAGAATTGAGTGTTTTTTAATTTCATGGCGACCCTGATATAGATAAGCCAATGCACAGATCAGGGCATATACATGCCACCATTTACATGTAATGTTTCGCCTGTAATATAGGACGCCATGTCAGAGGCTAGAAATAGCACCGCGTTTGCAATATCTTGAGGTTGCCCCAGCTTGCCAAGCGGAATGTGGCTTAACAGCGCCTGACGTTGCTCCTCTGATAGTTCGCGGGTCATGTCGGTATCAATAAAACCCGGCGCAACCACATTTACCGTAATGCCGCGCGAGCCAATTTCCTGCGCCAACGATTTGGAAAATCCCACCACGCCGGCTTTGGCCGCCGCATAATTCGCCTGTCCTGGATTGCCCGTTGCGCCAACGACGGACGAAATACTGATAATGCGGCCTTTGCGCGCCTTCATCATGCCCCGCAGACAGGCCTTGCTGAGTCGAAATACCGAGCTAAGGTTGGTGTTCATGATGTCATCCCATTCGGCTTGTTTCATGCGCATCATCAAATTATCGCGGGTAATGCCAGCATTGTTGACCAGAATTTCAATCGCGCCAAATTGTTCATTAATCGCTTTGACGACCGCGTTGATGGAATCCTGATCCGTGACATCAAGCGTCATGCCCTGCCCTTTGGCTCCCATTGTTTCCAAATAGCCGGAAATCGCCTCAGCCCCTTTGTCGCTCGTGGCGGTGCCAACAACCGTAGCGCCAGCTGTGGCTAATAATTCGGCGATAGCGCGACCTATGCCGCGGCTGGCGCCTGTGACCAGTGTAATTTGTCCATCAAGTTTAATCATATGGGTACCTGTTTTGATTTTTAGTGCATTTTTTGTGCATAGCATCAGTTAAAATTGTTACGCCGTGCTACGCATGATTGTCTGTTGCCGGGAGGCTACTGCATTTTTTCCAGGGCCTTTTCCAGCGATGCCGGGTCGTGGATGCTGAAATTGCCCAGTTTACGGTTAATCCTGCGGTTCAAACCGAAGAGAACCTTGCCGGGGCCAAATTCAATGATGCTGTCTGCGCCCTGTTGCTCAAGATTATTAATGGTTTCCACCCAGCGAACCGGCCGGTAAAGCTGTTCTGTAAGTGCGACGCGTCTTTTTTCTGAGTCAACAATATTACTAGCGCTCACGTTATGCAACACCGCTACATTACCGGGAGCAAATTCAACACTCGCCAGTTTTTCTCCAAGCTGTTCTGCAGCGCCTTTCATCAGGGAACAATGTGACGGTACGCTCACCGGCAATTTAATGGCGCGTTTTGCGCCAGCCTCGCTCAAACGTTCTATGGCGAGATCAACCGCTGCCGTATTTCCCGCGATGACCACCTGTCCTGGCGAATTAAAGTTGACTGCTTCAACAATGTCGCCGGTTTCCTGGCTCACCTTATCGCAAATAGCCACAATCGCATCGTCATCCATCCCCAGGATAGCGGCCATTGCGCCTTCGCCTTCTGCAACGGCCTGTTGCATCAAGCGCGCGCGTTCCGCCACTAATGTGATGGCGTCTTCATAGCTAATAATATCAGCGGCCGCCAGAGCGCTGTATTCGCCGAGACTATGGCCAGCCATTCCCACAGGCAGACTGCCGCCCTGTGATAACCAGACGCGCCAAACGGCGACTCCAGCCGCCAGCATTACCGGCTGGGTGTTCTCTGTCTGATTGAGTAGATCGGATTTATCTTCATCCGCACACAAGGACCATAAATCCCTGGAAAGGCTATCTGATCCTTGCTGAAACGTTTGTTTTACCAAGGGGAACTGCTCGGCAAGCTCCGCCAACATGCCCGTTGACTGGGAGCCTTGACCTGGAAATACTGCTGCGAACGCCATGCTTGATATCCTGATTCGTGAAACTTGAAAAATTTTAAAAAGTCCACATGATACAGGCTAAGCAACAGCCAATAAACCTGATTTAGGCTAAAATCCATAAATCGCAGGTTAAGGCAGGATTATTTATAATAGTCTTTAGTTTGTACATCGTTAGTACATTACTAGTATATAGTTTATAAATCGTGATGGATTTCATCGGGGTTTATCAAGAAAAGTCAAATAATGACTTGTTAATTAAAGCTGGTAATGGATAATACCCCGCTTCATGATTCGTAAGAAATCGAAAACGAGCATTTAACGAGTAATAAACACGCAACAACGAAGGCGCAATTTTTAGAGTATGGCAAAAGAAGATAGTATAGAAATGGAAGGCACCGTCATTGAAACCCTTCCAAACACAACCTTTAAGGTAGAATTGGAAAATGGTCATGTGGTCAATGCCCATATATCCGGGCGGATGCGTAAAAATTACATTCGTATTCTGACCGGCGACAAGGTAACCGTTCAATTAACCCCTTATGATCTCACCAAGGGTCGCATCACCTACCGTAGCAAATAAACTTTTCCCTGCCCGCGTTCCCGCCTTACTGAATCTACAAAGCGAATCAAAAGCGAACTAATGGGCTGTCTGCCATCAAGCATAATATGCCCGCCATCTATCAAAACCAGCACATCCGCATTGAAATAGAAGAATCCGAAATCCCCTGGCTGAAAATTTTCGCCCAGGCGGTCGCAAAAGAAATGACGGATTGTGACGCCGAAACCAGACGACACATCTGGCTTTTGCTTGAGTTAATTGAGCGTGAAATGCTCGCTTATTACCAGCCGGAAAAAATCAATATTGCGTCCTTTGCAAACTATGTGCCGCAAGTCCACTGGCATATCATGGCGCGTTTCAGGGAAGACAGCTTTTTCCCCGAACCCATGTGGGGTGAAAAACAACGTGAAGCCAGTCTTGATTTACCATCCATGTCAGGTTTTCTGGATAAGCTGATCCCGAAAATCAAGCAAGCGCTTTAATTCACGATTTAGTTATTCTGCTGCTGTTGCTGCTGCTGCAAAAATTGTAAATAGCCTTCCATGAATACGAAGTTTTCAGCAGCCGTCTGTAGATCATGTTCATCATGCCCATCCGCCTCCAGTTTATTCAGCAGAGCCTCCCCTTCAGAAAGCAAATATTTTAGCTGCTCCTCATCGAACAATTGACAGGCAAGCGCCAGATCGTCCTTGTCTGCGCTCAATAAAGTCGGAATCAAGTCATCATTTTCAATTGGCGAATCCGGATCCAGTATATCTGCGACCAGTTTTGACTCCAGAAAGGCAAAATGCGCCTTGCGCGCGGCTTCTTCCTGATCCAGCTCCTGCAGGGCATGAGCATCATTGCCCGCCCCCTGACGCACCGATTGCATAATCACATCAAGTAATTTCCTGATAGATTCCTGCACGCGCGTCTGGTCATCCGCGACGCTAACAGATGCGGCGTAAAGCTTGTCGAGCTTATCCTTGACTTCCAGAATGACGTCACTGTCTTCATTCGGTTTAAAGGATACGGCGCGGGTCATTACATCGCGAAAATCCAGCATGAACTGTTGCAGAATATCGTGATCTTTCTTTTGTGCTTCCATCAGGGAATCACTGTTTATGTCAGTTTGACGGTCTCCAAACAACGGATTATCTGCACGGCGAATTAAATGACGCTCAAACGCACCGGGATTTTCACTGGGAATAAAGGTCATGTCTTTCATGTATCGTCTCTGGCGTGTTTGTAAGTATAGTTAGTCTTGTATGTATGGCGTTGATGCAAAAGCGTAATGCTAACACGGCAATGATGTTGTTTAATATCTCTGCTTTCCCGCTAATTGGGATAGTAGCAACCCAAGAGACTATTCTAAATCACTTTTAGTCCTCCAAGAGTAAATTTAGACATAAAATGTTGCTCTTAACAGTTAACATCCCATGACGGTGTTCGTAGCCAGCAGACTTTGGTTTCTTTTTTAGCGTCAGCTAATGGCTACGAATTACTTTTCTCTCTTTGGCAAGAGAAATGCAACCAAAACGTGTGCGAACCAAGAAAACGCCACCCACTAAAAGCCTCCTGCGGAACATTGCGTTTGTTTGGCGCGTCCATGCGCCAAACCCGTCGGGCTACGCATTAAATTGCTCCCGGCAATTTAATCTCGTATTTTATGGGATCGAAGGAAAACTCGCTCCTGTCGTCGCTCAAACAATCTTCGCCCTGATCCATAAAATACTGCGATACTCATTGGCTTTTAGGAAGGGAAATAGCACTGTGCCAGATCAACGGATTGGCTCATAAAGGATGCCGATGGTTGGACCGCGACCTTGCCCTTTTAACAAGCCGAGCAACGCAGAAATCTGTGGAACAGGGCTTTCGTCTGTTTGAGCGAGATACGAGCGAGTTCGAAAGACCCCACAGATTTTGAGTAGCGCAGGGAACCGCTTGCGGCTTGTTTGCAGGGCCGGCTTTCTTTTGGGTACTTTTCTGT
>JANTHA010000202.1 GCA_024762625.1 Thiotrichaceae bacterium | reverse complement strand
GTTTTTTTTAACGTTTTTTTAAAGTTTTTTTGAACCTTTGTGTCAGATAATGCTTTTAAAAAAGCTGTATGGAAAACGCCGCCCCCAAGATATTCCTCAAACCACTCACCAGCTCGAACAGCTGCTTGCTGAGATAAAATGCGAGATGAGCTGTGATGAAATACAGACTGCATTAGGCTTAAAAGATAGAAAATCCTTCCGGCAACGCTATTTAAAAGCTGCGCTGGAACAAGGCCTGATTGAAATGATAATACCTGAAAAGCTCAATAGTTCTTTGCTGAAGTATCGTTTAAAAGTTCCTTAAGATAAAAAACTTTTTATTTTACTAGCGCATCAAGTTCATCCAGCATTTTTAAACCACGTTTACGGCTTCCGCGTAGTTGTGCGGCTAAAAACTGTTGCCTGGCTTCTTCTTCAAGCAATGCGCGGGTTGATAGCTCGTTCATTAATTTATTGACACTCACATTGCGATTTTTCGCTAGACTTTTTAAGCGCTCTGCAATGTCATCGGGTAATCTGACAGATAATGTGCTCATTGTTTTTGCCTCAAAATATTAAGTAGTCCAGGCGGTGTAATCACCTTATGTCCCACTTGTTGTAATTCTGCTTGCGCAAAGTCATTTATATTGTTGGTGATAATGTATTTAACATTAGCTGCAATCGCTAATTCAATAATATGATTGTCGGCTTCATCTTTTAAGTTGGGTCGCCATAAAAACCATGCTTCGGCTGGCTTGCAAATACTCGCAAAATCATCCAGAAATTCAGCCAATGTCACCGACGTTTGCTTGCATAGGGCTTGTATATTTTGACGATTTAATAAATCTTGATATTCTGAATATAGCGCATTACCAACATAGGGTTGTAAAGCACCTTTAAAACATAGGCGTAAAATTTCTCGATTAGGGCCGTTACCGCCAATTAATCCAGCAACCAGAACATTGGTATCAACAACCACTTTTATACTCATGGCTTAATGATGGCATATATGCATACAAAAGTACAGGATATGAATCAACACCAAGGAGGACGAATAATTTAACCTAAAATCCTCGGTTGAGCAGGCTTGAGTGTGCCGCTGTGGTGGTGCAGGTCAAGGCGTAACTGCGCGGGAATGGTTATTCCCTTTCAAGCAGTTACAACGCAGGAATGCGCCATCACAGTTGTACAATCTAGCCTGAAGCGACTTTACCCTATGAGTGAAGCTGATAAAGGCGCTAATCACATGAAAAATCATAATCTTATATTTCTTTATAGCATTCAACTGAGGAGTTTAGGTTTAAGATAAAAGCACACCTCCACTTTTTGTGCCCGCTATTTAAAACCTGCGCTGGAACAAGGCCTGATTGAAATGACAATACCTGAAAAGCCCATTAGTTCTTTGCAGAAGTATCGTTTAAAAGCAGATAATTAGATAAAATCGTACTTCTTCCCGGTGTACTATACTGGTTTCTGCTTGTTGCGTACTTCGGGCGTTAGCTGTGTAATTTTTTTGGAGCGTATTGCTTAGCTGCAGTTAACGGTATTTTGTAAACATGAAATCAAAGACCAGCCGGATAAAAAATCATGCGAAAAGATGAAAATATGAAATTATTGTTTCAACTACTGACGTGTGTATTGGTGCTATTTGCGGCGTCCTCATTTTCTTACGCCAAAAGCACACTGACATTTCCTTCTAAAGATGGCCTGCAGATCAGTATGGACGCCTATATTGACCATGTCGATAAACGACCGCTGATTGTGTTGTTTCATCAGGCAGGCTGGAGTCGTGGCGAGTATCTTGAGATTGCTCCGAAGTTGAATAAACTTGGTTTTAATGCGCTTGCGATTGATCTGCGTTCGGGCGATCAGATTAATGGCGTAATCAATGAAACGGCAAGGCGCGCGCGAAGTGCGGGTAAAGGGACAAGCTATGTGGACGCTTTGCAGGACGTAGAGGCGTCTTTGAAGTATGCGCGTAATCTGGTAGGCGACCAGGTGAAAGTGATTGCCTGGGGCAGTTCCTATTCGGCGGCGCTGGTGTTGAAGGTGGCTGGAGAACACCCCGAGTGGGCGAATGCGGTGCTGGCGTTTTCGCCCGGCGAGTATTTTAAAAAGGCGGGTAAGCCTGCCGACTGGATTCAACGTTCTGCAAAATTGTACACGCGCCCGGTATTCATTACCTCCGCCAAAGCGGAAATAAAACGCTGGAAGCCGATCTTTGATGCGATCAAAAGTAAAAGAAAATACGCCTTTATCCCGAAAACAAAGGGAAATCACGGTTCGCGCGCGTTATGGAAAAGGTATCCGGATAGTCGCGATTACTGGCTTGCGGTTGAGCGGTTTTTGAAGCTGGTTAAAGAGGGTAAATAATATGGAACAAATCAAGGTCACACATAATCCATCTGATGACGTGCTGGAGGAACAGGGCGTTTTTGACTGGTCAATCTGGACGCATGAAGCGGCTGATTTCCCCTGGATGTACGCCGAGCAAGAGACTTGCTATTTTCTGGATGGCCGGGTGACGGTGATCCCAGAAGGCGGCGAGGCTGTCGAAATGGGCAAGGGCGATCTGGTTACTTTTCCCAGGGGCATGGAATGTCGCTGGATTATTCATGAGCCGGTGCGCAAGCATTACCGCTTCGCATAATTGTTTTAATGGCTGATCTTTTTAGCGTGACTGCTCCGCTTGTGATGCGTGCTCCGCATGGCGAGGAGATTCTGCTGGCCGAGCTTTATCCGCATCCAAAAGGGCTGTTGTATTTTGAGCCATACTGGCATTTGCTTGAGCCGCATGAAGGGATTCATTTACTCAAGGGCTGGCTGGAAGGCGAAGGTCCATGGAAAATATCAGGGCATGTGATCAAGGTTCTGGCTTGTCATGGAAGCGATGCTTGCCTGGCGAAAGAGTTTGATGAATGGCGCACTTACCGGCTTTCCAATCCGGGTGAATACCCTCCACAACCAATGATAGACGCGATTGCTTTAAAAATGGGAGCAAGACTGTGAAATTAATCTATACATCCGAAGACCGTCTGATGGTTTATCATTTTAAAAATCTGCTGGAGCAAAAAGGAATTGAATGCGTGATCAAGCATGATGATCTTGCTTCAATTGCGGGCCAGGTTCCTTTCATGGCGACATGGCCGGAACTCTGGGTGGCGGATCCGGATATGGAAAACTGGGCGAAACAAATTGTCAGACAACACCAGGCGGATGCGGCGGATCCCGGCGAGGACGATATCTGGGTATGCGAGCATTGTGGAGAAAAGCACGCAAAACAATTTACAGAATGCTGGAATTGCCATAAGTCCTTCGAAGCATAAAATCTTTCATGTCATTGTTTATACTGGTATTCTTGTTCTCCCTTTTTGATGAGACAGGTTGATCCATGAGGCGGCTGCCCCCTTTTTTGTTATTTCTTTTTACTTTTGTTTTGTTGTTTTTATCACCAGCCATGGCGATAAATGCTGACGCCGCTGAAAATCCGAAAGACCAGCCGATAACGGTCGCTACCATCGAACGTCCGCCATTCTCATTCAAGGATGAGAATGCTCATTTGACCGGCTTCTCGGTTGAATTGTGGGACGCGATCGCCAAACATTTGGGTCTTCCTTATCGCTGGGACGAGAAACAGGATTTTGCAACATTAATTGCCGACGTGGTCGCCAGCAAAGACCAGGCGGGCGTCGCCAATATTTCCATTACGTCATCGCGTGAGAAAGAGGCTGATTTTTCCTATCCCATTTTTGAATCGGGCATGGCGATCGCTGTTAAAAAGGGTGGAAAAACATCCATTTTTACATTGATCTGGGAATCCGGCATCCTGTTATTTCTGGGCGGTGCATTGTTGCTGTTGTTGCTGATCGCCCATATCGTCTGGTTTTTTGAGCGTAATGTAGAAGATTCGCGGCATGATTATTTCCGCGATGATTATTTTGGCGGCATCTGGGATGCCTTCTGGTGGGCGTTTATCATCATGACCATGGGCGGTTTTGAAAATGAAGTGCCGGAGAAAAAATTCAATCGTTTGATTGCGATGATCTGGATCGTCGCCAGCCTGTTTTTTATTTCCACATTGACCGCAAAAATAACCACGGCCTTAACGGTTGCGGAACTAAAAACGGGCATTAACGGTTATAAGGATCTCGGCGGCAAACGCGTCGGCGTTACCAAAGGCTCATCGCATCAGAAATTTTTACAAAAGAAGGGCATCAGTACCATAGCCTACGCTGCATTGCCCGATATGTATAACGATCTGAAAAATGGCAAGCTGGACGCTATCGTGTCGGATTACCCCATCCTGTCTTATTATGCATCCCGCGATGGCGCTGACTGGATGCTGTTGGCGGGTCAGCCGTTCAACCCGGATAACTATGGCATTATTTTTCCAG
>JANTHA010000201.1 GCA_024762625.1 Thiotrichaceae bacterium | reverse complement strand
TCCTGATTGTTGGTTAAAATATTTACCGCGAAAAAAGTCAGGAAGTTGTTCTGGTTAAAGTACTTATCGAATACCTGGGTCTGGAAATCAAGAGAATAGTTATTTACCGCCTGAACCATGTCATAGAATTCACGGTGTTTTTTACCCCGTTTGATTTCTATGATGGCTTCAAAGGCGTCTTTATCCAATGGCTTGTCATCTGCGTCCAGGGCAAAGGCATCGCGTTTCTGAAACCAGAAATATTTTGGTTTATAGACGCGCGAATCCTTATCCCAGCCGCGACGCTCCAGATATTCCTTGCCGACATATTCAGCCTGAGTGTACAAACCATAGTCTTCGGCGGTCCCCTGATTATCGACATCAAGACGAATAAACTGGGTGCGAATACTGGGTAAATGCGGCATCTCCTTGAAAAGATCATAGCTGAGTTTGTGTAGTACGCGGCTTGATTCCCAGGGGCTTTTTAACAGCTGGATACGGCGTTCTCCACGCCACAGCGGTAAGTCTTTTTCCAGTTTGACGCGAAAAGATTTTTGCGGCGCGAGACGGCTTGCCTTGCCGCGCTGACGCATTTTGGCGTTAAATTGAAGACCATCATCCGGGTAATTATCAGCCGTCATGTGGACTTTTATTTCAGGTTTGAAATCATCATCCCGGTTGATGTCATTTAATACATCATTGAGGGTGCAGCCAACATAATCGTCTGGCACACAGGGACCGCTTTCAATCACTGTTTTCAGGTGCATGTGTATCAGACTGGAATCAACACCGTTATAGGTGTCGGCAGGTTCCTGGATGTCGCTGGCGACATCCGCCGTGATAGCCGCTGCATTCAGGTCAGTGACGACAAGCGCAAAAAAAGTAGATAGCAGTAGTGCGATTGGGGAAATCTGTTTTACCTTTCGGTTTTTTAGATGCATGGGAAAACCTGTTTAATCCGGAAAAGGAATGAATTAGTACCTTATAAAGGCAAGTGATTGCTTAATCTATAGTACTACGGATAAACGGTCAATTCTGACAGTGGAATGGTTTTTTTGTTAGCCCTGGGATAAATAAGGTTTAGGGAGTTTTATACTATGAATTCAGCTATTTCTATGAACAAACATTAATAGAGGCGTCCATTATTCTGTAATCTGTTGATCACGGATATCATTAATTAGTCGCTTAATCCACTGCACGCGTTGTTCAACGGTTTCCATTTCCGAGTTGTTTTCATCAAACTCAAACGAAAGTTTGTCCTGACCGCTGATTTTGAAACGCCAGGGCTGCTTTTGAACCAGCCCCATGATTTTGATTGGGTCAACATTCGGTTTTTCATTGAAAAGAATGCGTCCGCCTGCTGCATTGATATCCAGTTTAATAATGCCAATCTTTTGCGCAATTTGTTTTAGATGAGTGACTTCAAACAGGTTGTTGACGGGTTCCGGCAGGCTGCCGAAGCGGTCGATCATTTCGATACGCAACTCGCGTAAGGCCTCATCGTCTTTGGCGCTGGCGATGCGTTTATACATGATCAGGCGGTTGTGTACATCTGGCAGATAGTCATCGGGGATCAAAGCAGGCGCGCCAAGATCAACCGAGGTGCGTCGCTCCTGGCTGGTCAGCTCAGGCAGTTTGCCCGCCTTGAGCGCCTTCACGGCGCGCTCAAGCAAATCATTGTACATGCTGAAGCCGATTTCCTGCATCTGACCGCTCTGGTCGTCGCCAAGCAGTTCGCCAGCGCCGCGGATTTCCAGGTCATGCGAGGCGAGCGTAAAGCCAACGCCGAGGTCTTCCAGCGATTCGATGGCTTCAAGACGTTTTTTGGCATCGCCTTTGAGTGTTTTCTTGCTCGGAATGATCAGGTAGGCGTAGGCCTTATGGTGGGAACGCCCCACGCGTCCACGAATCTGATGCAGCTGCGCCAGCCCCAGTTTGTCGGCGCGATTGATGATGATGGTGTTGGCGTTGGGTACGTCGATGCCGCTTTCGATAATGGTGGTGGCTACCAGTATCTGGAAACGCTGGTGGTAAAAATCGCGCATGATGGTTTCCAGCTCGCGCTCCGGCATCTGGCCGTGGGCGAAACGGACTTCGGTATCGGGCAGAATGGCGCTCAAGTCATCGGTCATTTTCTGGATGCTTTTAACCTCGTTATGCAGAAAATAAACCTGTCCGCCGCGCGCCAGTTCACGCGCGCAGGCTTCCTGAATCAGCGCCTTGTCCCATTCGCTGACAAAGGTTTTGATCGCATGGCGCTGGGTGGGTGGCGTGGCGATAATCGACAGTTCGCGCAAGCCTGAGAGCGACATGTTTAGCGTGCGTGGAATCGGGGTAGCTGTTAGCGTGAGCAGATCGACATTGGCGCGCAGTTTCTTGAGTTGTTCCTTGTGACGCACGCCGAAACGGTGTTCCTCGTCGATAATGACCAGCCCAAGGTTTTTAAACGAGACATCTTTTTGCAACAGTTTGTGTGTGCCAATAATGATATCGACTTCACCGGAGTTTAATCTTGCCAGCGTTTCACGGGTTTGTTTGGGCGTGCGGAAACGCGATAGCGATTCAATCCTGAATGGCCAGTCGGCAAAGCGATCCTGGAAATTTTTGGTGTGTTGCTGCACCAACAGCGTGGTGGGCGCAATCACCGCCACCTGTTTACCCGCATTGGCGGCGACAAAGGCGGCGCGCATGGCGACTTCGGTTTTGCCGAAGCCCACATCGCCGCAGGTCACGCGATCCATGGGCTGCGGCGAAATCATATCTTCGATGACCTTGCCGATGGCGAGCGCCTGATCGGGGGTTTCCTCAAACGGGAAGGCGTCGGCAAACGCATGGTATTCCAGCTCGTTGAACGGGAAGGCGTGGCCTTTCAGCGCGGCGCGGCGCGCATGGATTTCGAGCAACTCGGCGGCAATATCATGTGCTTTTTGCGCAGCTTTTTTCTTTACCTTGTCCCAGTGATCGGTGCCCAGCGTATGTAGCGGCGCATGTTCAGCGCTAACCCCCGAATAACGGCTGATCAGGTGCAGTGAAGCAACCGGCACATAGAGCTTATCGCCTTTGGCGTATTCGAGCATGATGAATTCCTGCTCGATGCCGCCGGTGCTGAGCTTTTGCATGCCCATGTAGCGGCCCACGCCGTGTTCTTCATGCACTACCGGATCGCCTATCGCAAGATCGGTGAGGTTGCGGATAATGGCGTCTGCGTCGCGCGTTGGTTTTTTCTGGCGACGTTTCTGGCGCACCTGCTGGCCAAACAGCAGCGCTTCGGGAATGATCGCGAGTTTATCCTTTATCCACAGCCCCTGTTCCATGGGCGCAACGCAAACGGCAACGCGGCTATTGTCTTGCAGGAAAGAAGGCCAGTTGTCATAAACCTGGGGATGAAGGCCATTATCGCGTAATAGCCCTAGCAGGTTTTCGCGACGCCCCGCAGAATCGGCGCTAAACAGAATGCGCGCATCTCCGGCCTGCGCCATGAACTGGCGTAATAATATCAGGGGCGATTCGGCGCGCGCCTGGATAAGTAAGGAGGGTAATTTGCTGACCGGATAATTATGACAAGCGCTTTCCTGTTTGAAGGTATGGGTTTCGATCAGCCTTTGCTGATTGATTTTATCAAACAGCAACTCTGGCTCCAGATAGAGCGTATCAGGTGGCAACAGGGGGCGTTCCAGATCGTGGCGGCGCTGTTCATAGCGCTCGTACACCAATTCGGAAAATTGACCCGCAGCGGCCTGGCTGCCATCGGACTGGATCAGCAAGGTTTTTTGCGGAAGATAGTCAAACAATGTTGCGGTTTGTTCAAAAAACAACGGTAGATAATATTCGATGCCGGCGGGTGGGTTGCCGTTAATCACATTATCGTAAATCTGACTGCGCGCCAGATCCCCGCCCAGCTGCTGGCTGTAGTTCTGTTTAAAAAGCGTGATGCCCTGGTTGTTTAATGGAAACTCATGCGCAGGCAACAGTTCAATTTTTTTCAGTGGCTCAATGCTGCGCTGTGTCTCGGGGTCAAAACTGCGAATCGTCTCGACTTCATTATCAAACAGATCAATGCGATAAGGAACCTGACTGCCCATCGGAAACAGATCAATCAGGGAGCCGCGGGTGCTGTATTCGCCATGCTCCATTACCTGACTGACATGCCGATAACCGGATTCATCCAGTTGTTTTCGCAATGTATCCGGTTCGAGAATATCGCCTATCGCAACCAATAGGGTGTTGTTTCTGACATAATCGACCGGCGGCAGTTTTTGCATCAGCGTCGCAACAGGAATAATCAACACGCCTTTTTCGATCCGGGAAAGATGATGCAGTGTTTTTAAACGCTCGGAAATCAGATCTTCATGCGGCGAGAAAACATCATAGGGCAGCGTCTCCCAGTCAGGGAAAATATGCACATCCTGT
>JANTHA010000200.1 GCA_024762625.1 Thiotrichaceae bacterium | reverse complement strand
TTTCTATTTCATTTTTTGCTATTCCGGCTGCGTTTCATGTCAGGCGTTTCCAAAATCGTCAGCGGCGATCCATCCTGGGCGAATCTGACTGCGCTAAACTATTATTTCGAGACCCAGCCGCTACCGCACATTGGCTCCTGGTATTTTCACCAGTTACCCGACTGGCTATTGCGCACCGGAACCGGCTTTACCTTTTTTACCGAGCTGGTGGTTCCCTTTCTGATCTTTTTACCGCGACCTTTCCGTCTGTTCGCCGCCGCTGTTACGGTTTTTATGCAACTGTTGATTATCGCCAGCAGTAATCATAACTTCATCAATTTGCTGACCATTTTACTGTGCCTGTTCCTGCTGGATGATAAAATTGTCAAACGCTTGTTGCCCAACAAACGATCCGCCTTTTCATCAGTTCAAACGCCAGCTGGATTTTCTCGCCTCAAAAACGCGTTTAGCGCCATAACCGCCGTCCTGATTCTGGTTTCCAGCCTGTCGTTGTTTTATTCGATGGTAACTCATAAACGACTTCCCACTCTACTGGCGCAACCCGCCCAGTTAATCCGTAGTTACGGTCTGGGCCACATTTATCATGTATTTCCCACCATGCAGGTCGAACGCCATGAGCTGATCGTGCAAGGCTCTTACGACAGGCAAGAGTGGAAAAGCTATGAATTTCGTTATAAGCCGGGCGATATCTCCAGGGCTCCGCCGTTTATTGTGCCACATCAACCGCGGCTGGACTGGATGATCTGGTTTGTGCCACCCAAATTTGATAGCCAGATTCACTGGTTCAAACTGTTCCTGAGACGCCTTGCCAAAAATGAGCCTGAAGTTGTGGCGCTCATCAAGAAAAACCCGTTTAAAGACAAAGCGCCCACCTATCTGCGGGTGCTTGTGTATCGCTATCACTTCACCAACCGTGAAGAACGCAAACAAAGCGGAAACTGGTGGAAACGGGAATTACTCGGCGAATTCCCCTATGTAGAACCGCGCCGACCCTGATCCGCTAGCAGGCTGTTGGAATTCTACTTAGACGGCGCGAAACTACTTTAAAATAGACCTCAATGCGCATAGCCCGGATGTAGCTCAATGGGCTTTATTCCTCAATCCAGGCTGTAACCAGGTTTAATTATCATTACCATCGGTGATATGCGCCATGTTGCCGGCTTCTTCAAGGAACGGCGGCGCCTGGTTAAGCACTGCGTCTCCGATAGTGATCGGGTCAGGCGAGGTAAGTGATGGGGCTCGCCAGCCGCCTGGCATTCTGCCCATTTTAAACGGCGCGTTGATCATATTATCCCAGATGTCTTCGGTCGAATTGGTGTAAAAATCCGGCCAGATATGGCGTTCATCGCCCCAGGCGTGTTTCTCTTTGACAATTTTTTTGCGCATGGGCGCGGCGGGTTTACCGATAATGCTAAGCGGCCTTGGCGTCGCCAGCGCCGCCATTTGCCTTGCCTCTTTCGTACCCGGCAACACGATTTTGTCGGTTACTGTGCGCTTGCGTTTTTTTGGCAGGGGAAAAACCCGGTCGTATTTTTGCGGATCGCCCGCCTTTTTTTCGCCCAGCTTTACCACTACCTCTTTGACTTCGCCCTGTCTAACCAGTTTGATGCGCGCATTCCGACCCGGCTTATCACGCATCACCTGATAGATAAACTTTTCCGGGCGTTCGATTGGCTTGCCTTCAAATTCAAGCAGCACATCATATTTTTTTACGCCATCATCCGCAGCAGGCGAATCATCCGCCAACCAGGTTACCAGCACGCCGGGCGTATTGCTTATTCCTTCGGGCAGATGCGCCCTGAGCTGCTTCGGAACCTGGGTTACGCCGATGCCTAGATAACCGGAGCGAGCGACTTCTGCATGGGCGCTCATTGCAAACAGATTCAGCATGGTGGACAAACATAACACGAACATTAGCCTTGAACCGCGCAAATGCTTACCTGGCGCACAGGCCTGTTTGCATCTTGCTACTGTTCCATTCATGAATCCAATCAAAATTGGCGCTCTGCTAGTCATCTTTTTTCTCCGCTGGTTTTACGCCCAGGCCAGACGGGAAAAAGCCCCATTCAAGAATCCGTCTGGCGATTAAATCCTGAACCGGTCGGTTATTATCTTCCTTGATGGATTCACGAAACGCCTGGTATTGCGCCTTACTTTGCGTGAGCGGCTGCTTCATGATGAACCATCTGACGCCTTCAGTACAGGGCGGCGTGGTGATCGAGCCATCATAGCGATAATAATTAGCCAGTTTTCTTTTCATTTCCAGATTGCGCAATGCATTATCTGCGAGCGGCTTGCTTTCTCCTGGAGCAAGCGGCAAATACTGAACCAGTTTACGCAGGGTGCGATCCGGCTTACCCGGTATCGCCATCATGGAGACATTCGCCAGTTGTTTAGCTGTAGATCCGGCGCTTTCATGAATAAACTGTATTTCCATGGGAAAATGCTGCCCATTCACTGTGTGCTCGCTGGGTATGTGGAAATCAATCCGTTTCAGGCCAAACTCAAGGCCATCAATCCTGATTGATGCGCCCGGCTCCAAAGTAAGCTCCAGTCCTTTACCTGTGTTGCGCATGGCAGCGGGTTTCAGCAGACCATAATTAAACTTTAATCCCGGCAGCTTGCCGGAGAGCGTTTTAGTGGTGTCGATATTTACTGGCGACTGGTTTTTACCTGAGGCGCACAGCGCGTTCGCCGGATCAAGCTCCGCCCATTTGTCAGGCCCTGCATCATCGCCAGTGTAAGCCCAATCCGTTGCCGACGCTGGCGCAATCAGTGAAAATGACACGATCAAAACCGCCAATGGGAATCTGGCGGTGCGATTAAACATTGTTGATTGAAATGATTTCATAGCTACACCCTGGCTGCACCGCATCAATTAAAAGGAATCCATTTGCCAAACCAGCCTTCTTCATCGTCTTTGCGCTCCTTAATGACGTTTTGCAACCTGGCCTTGGCGATTTTGGAAAGATCCGGCGCATTGCTGATCTCCCTCATGACGAACACATACGGCCCGGAAAAAGTACGAATACGCACAACGCCATCTGGCGCAAGGTAACGGATCGCCGCCTCAAACACATCATCCTCTAATTGCTTGATGCGGATACCGTCATAGCCCATGACCTGCATATTATATTGATAATCAAGCTGGTCTTCGGTGAGCGGGTATTGCTGGGAGCCAAGCGTAATGGGTACAGTCATAATCTTGCCATTGCGGGACAGTGTAAAATTCACCTTGCGCCCCGGTCTATCCTTTTTGACCAGCCTGACCAGTTGCGCAGGCGCCATGATCTCCTGTTTATCATAGGAAAGCAGTATGTCATTGCGCTTCAAACCCTGTTTTTTAGCTGGCGAATCCGGCATGAATCCACTCAGCAAAACACCCTGACCAACCAACACATCCTCGGGCAATTGCGCGCGCAACTCATTTGGCAGTGGTCTTACTTGCAAACCCAGATAGGCCGCCGTATTACTGGTTTTGAGTTGTAATGGAGCCGGCGCCGGTTTGACCGTACTCGCGCTGGCAATCGATAACAGCGAAGTAAGACACAAGGCCATCAGCAGTGAAGAAATCAGTTTAAAATTAAAATAATGCAATTGAACCTCCCGCAAGCTTGTTTCGCTTCGGTTTCTTTATTGGCTTATTACTTGGTGTATTCATTAACATTGTTGTATTGATGAGCAAATAAGATGAACAATAAACAAAGCGATTAAAACATAAGTAACGTAACGTATAGTAACGAATAGCAACGTAAGCTAAAGCAGAGCAAAAAGTATTAGAACTTGCAAAGCCGTGAAGCTAAGGTTAGTTTTTAAAACGCCTTATACTTAAGCTATCATACGACGCATTCACATTAATAGCACAAAATCTGGACAAGCACACATGAATATCAAAAAACTATACGACGCCGAGCCAAAATCACCACTTTATGTCGCAATCAACCGGGTATTGGTCAAAAATGACCCAAACCTGATGAGCATGATGAAACAGGCCAGCTCCAAAATGTGTCTGGCGACTGCTCTCACGCCTGGCTTTAGCGGATTCGACCTGATGAAACAGCTTGGCGGCTGTCCCATGGGCATGCGCTGGGGAGCCAGCACCGACATGGGGCAGGACTTGTCACACATCTGGATAGACCAGTTCACCTACTGGGATTCGGTGGAATCACATGAAAATTTTCATGAAACCTTTGAAGATGTTGTGGTAGAGACATGCGCCAAATGCGGCGAAGTCCTGCTTGAAGGACCGGAGGAACCGGTTTACCGCGTCGTTAAAAGCAATCTGCCACAACTGGTTTCAATGACCCAGTGGTTGCGCAAAAACGCTGCCGGACAAGCCGATGGTTACGCAGTAGACTCCGGCAAAACAGTCACCGTCATGGCGACTCACAAGATCAAACCT
>JANTHA010000199.1 GCA_024762625.1 Thiotrichaceae bacterium | reverse complement strand
TTCCGGCTCGCTATCCGCTTCAAGATTATCGGGAATATCATTGAAAGATTTGGCGCTGCGCCGATAGTCAATCATACGATTTTTTAGTACGCGAAACAGCCAGGCGCGCGGCTGATCCAGCTCGCAGAAACGGGAGCCTTCGGCGAGCGCCTTGATAAACGTTTCCTGTAATAAATCCTCCGCTTCCTGCGTATCCGCTACGCGGCTTCGAATAAAGCTGCGCAGTTCGGATTCATACGAAAGCCATGCCTTTGCGACGCAATTCACAAGCACTATTTAAAAAAACAAATCAGAAAAAACATTTAGTCATACCAACACCCTGGGGAATAATCACAGTATATTCGAAAAAACCAATATACATCAAGACATATATTATAGTTGACCGCCTTCGGCAAGACGCCTTGCAGGTAATCTGAGCGATAAAATAAACGCCATCAGCACAAACCCGGCGGATACCCACAGGCAGCCCGCTAATCCATAGATCTGGTAGATCAATCCTGATAATACCGTCCCCACAAGGCGTCCACCCGCATTGGCCATGTAATAAAAGCCAACATTCATGGAAACCTTGTCCCTGTCTGAATAGGCCAGAATCAGGTAGGAATGCACCGCTGAATTAATCGCAAATACGACGCCGAAAACCATGAGTCCGATAACCAGAACCCAGCCTACCTTCTGTAGATTTCCGTCATCCATGGAGATATTCATCGCCACCGCGATACCTGCCGGGATGGCCGCCAGCGCCAAAGCTAGCCATAAGGCGGTGCGTCCGGTTGGATGATGCCCTTTTAAAATCACCGGCGCACCGGCCTGAACGATGCCGTAGCCAATCACCCAGAGCGCCATAAAACCGCCGATTTTCATAAAATCCCAGTGTAACGTCTCATAGAAAAATACCGGCAAGGCGACCACGAACCAGACATCGCGCGATCCAAACAGAAAGAAGCGCGCAGCAGAGAGCCAGTTAATCGCGGGAATATTGGAAAACACCTGGGTGAATTTTGGCTTCGATTTGGCTTTTCCGATATCGCCTGGCAATAAAATCCAGGCGGCGATCAATACGATGAATAAGCCACCCGCGAGAATTGCCAGCGCCATCCGAAAACCCGCCAGTTCAAGCAACATTGCGCCAAGAAAAAAACCAACACCCTTGAGCGCATTTTTGGAACCGGTGAGTATCGCCACCCACTTGAACAGGGTTGATTCCGCCTTGCTATCAGCCGAAGACACCACCGTTTTGACGCTAGCCTTGGCGGACATTTTGTTCAGATCCTTGGCGATTCCCGACAAGGCCTGCGCCAGCATCACATACGCCACGGATAACCACGGGTCCGGCGCGCTAAGCATCAACAACGCGACAACCTGCATCGCCATGCCCAGATGCATGGTGACATTCAGCCCCAGTCGCGCCGCCATCCAGCCGCCCACCAGATTCGTCACAACGCCGAAAAATTCATAGAACAAAAACAGCATGGCCACTTCAAATGGCGAATAACCCAGCAGATGGAAATACAACACCACCAGCATGCGAATTGCGCCATCGGTCAGTGTAAACGCCCAGTAGCCTGCGGTAACAACGAGATAGTTTTTTAAGTTGGTTGTCATTGGATTAAAACACCTTACAGTCGGGCATCTCTATTAATTGTCTTTTCGCCCGATTTCTGCGTTGGATGAATTTCTGCGATCCTCATGTATGACGTATACACTGCGGTTCTCGATATCCATCCGCCTTGAACTCGAACGAAAATCCTAATTAATAGAGATACCCAATAGATCTCTACAACAAACCGGCTACTTTATCCGCCAGTTCCATCATACGGTTTACATAACCCCATTCGTTGTCATACCAGATCAAAACCTTGACCTGAGTTTCATCAATCACCATGGTTGAGAGCGCATCGACAATGCCGGAGCGCGCATCATCCTTGAAATCAACAGACACCAGAGGGCGCTCCTCATAACCCAGAATTCCCTGCAATTCGCCTTCTGCGGCCTGTTTCAGATAGCGATTGATTTCCTCTTTGCTGACAGCGCGTTCAGCCTCAATCACCAGATCAGTCAGTGACGCATTGAGCAAGGGGACGCGCACCGCCATGCCGTTGAGTTTGCCATGAAGCTCGGGGAAAATCTGGATAATCGCCTTGGCGGAACCGGATGACGTAGGAATCAGGGATTGACCGCAGGCGCGCGCACGGCGTAAATCCTTATGGCCTTTGTCAATGATGGTCTGGGTATTGGTGATGTCGTGGATCGTTGTCATACAGCCATGTTTGATGCCGACTTTTTCGTGCAAAACCTTGATGACAGGCGCCAGACAATTGGTGGAGCAGGACGCCGCCGTGAGTAAATGATGCGCTTGTGGGTCATATAGATGATCATTCACGCCATAAACGATATTCAGCGCGCCATTTACCGGCGCAGCCACGATGACTTTTTTCACGCCCTGGTCGAAATAGGCCTGCAATTGCTCCACCTGGCGGAATTTTCCTGTGGCTTCAATCACGATATCACATCCCGACCAGTCGCTGTCCGCAATGGCCTGATTGGAGCTGTAACTGATCGCCTTGTCATCAATCCTGATCGTACTATCAACACCCTCACACTCTGGCGACCAGGTTCCGTGTACGGAATCAAATTTCAACAGGTGGGCGGAGGTGTTTGCACCGCCACTGATTTCATTGATGTGTGCAAACTCAAAGGCGGGATTTTGCCAGGCGGCGCGCAAGCCCAGGCGTCCCATGCGCCCAAATCCATTTATGCCTATTCGTGTAGTCATTGTCTCCTCCTCGTAATAACATTTGATTTTCAGGCATTATATACAGCAGATCATATATATTCACGGGCAAATACAATAATTCATAAAAAATTCATAAAGTGATAAGCTTATTATCTCTAGAGCTGTAGACCTTAGAAGCCAAAAACATGCTAACGCCCGAAGAATTCACCAAAGCGCTTGCCGACAAGACGCGCCTGAGAATCCTGATGCTGATGACCCAGGAGGAGGAACTGTGCGTCTGCCAGTTAAGCGATGCGCTGGATATGGTGCAACCCAAAATTTCACGCCACCTGGCCATATTGCGCGAAAAAAAAATCCTGCTGGACAGACGCAAGGGACTCTGGGTTTTCTACCGCTTGCATCCGGAGCTGCCTACCTGGTGCCATAAAACGCTGCTAGCCTTATCTTCAGGCTGTTTAAACGCCGAACCTTATATGAACGATCTAGCCAGCATCAGACAGCCTTCTGCTATCGATAATGCCGAACGTTGCAGTTAATCGACAAATCGCTTTACTCTGTACCATGGTACGCAGATTAGACTCATGGAAACCTTTCTAACCCTCTAACCCCTGGCAGCTTGTTGAAATTCGCCAAGCAAAAGAGAATCACCATGATCAAATTAACAATACAAGGAATGAGCTGTGACAGTTGCGCGACGCACGCAAAAAACGCCCTGGAAGCCATTCCCGGAGTAAAAAACGCCGATGTCTCATACGCAAAAGCGAGCGCCTGGGTAGAAACAAACGGCGAAGTAGATGAAGTAGATGAAGCAGCATTGATCTCCGCCCTATCAGACGTTGGTTATACCGCAAACATTCTAACGACAGAAGACGCCATAATCAGCGATACCGCCAACAATGCTCTGAACAAGAATGAGCTACACATAGCCATTATCGGCAGCGGCTCCGGCGCATTCGCCTGTGCGATAAAAGCGGCGGAAGGCGGGGCGCGCGTGACGATCATTGAAAGCGCGGATGTTATCGGAGGCTGTTGTGTCAACGTAGGTTGTGTGCCGTCCAAAATTTTAATCCGGGCCGCGCAACTTGCGCAACAACAACGCAGTAACCCGTTTGATGGACTCGAAAATTGTGAACCAAAAATTGACCGGGCCTTGCTGGCGCAACAACAGGTTTCGCGGATTGAAGAATTGCGCCAGGCCAAATATCAGAGCATTCTGGAAGGTAATCCCGCGCTGTCATTAGTAAAAGGCCATGCCAGTTTTAAGGACGCCAACACCTTATTGATTAGTAAAACAGATGACGGCGAAATGGAGCTTCAGGCGGATCGCGTCCTGATCGCCACGGGTTCAGCTCAAACCATACCGCCCATCGAAGGGCTTGCCGACACGCCCTTCTGGACATCGACCGAATTACTGTTTGCGCAAGAATTACCCAGGCATCTGATTGTCATCGGCTCATCCGTGATTGCAGTAGAACTTGCCCAGGCTTATCGTCGCCTGGGATCAGAGGTAACGCTGCTTGCACGTCACACCCTGTTGTACAGGGAAGATAAATCACTGGGAGAAGGACTTTTCGAGGCTTTTCAAAAAGATGGGATTCGCGTATTAAATCAGACACAGGCCATAAAAGCAGCATACCGCAACAAGCAATTCATACTGGAAACCGCTCATGAAACCATCACGGGCGA
>JANTHA010000198.1 GCA_024762625.1 Thiotrichaceae bacterium | reverse complement strand
ATTGAAGCCAAAATCAATACAGCCAAAGCGCGTTTGCAACAGGAAAGACTAAATCTATCACGCACTATCATTAAAGCGCCCTACGCTGGACGGGTTTTGAAAAAAAATGTCGATATTGGGCAATATGTTTCAACCGGCGCATTGCTGGGCCAGATTTATGCTACCGATTATGTGCTGGTTGAGTTGCCCTTGTCCTTATCACAGTACGCCTTGCTGGATTTGCCGGATGCATTCCGCGACGGTGCGGGCGATAGCCGATCAACGAATCATTATCCCGCCGTGACTTTCAGTTATTCGGATGGCTTGCATCAAAGCAGCTGGGAAGGGCGTGTTGTGAGAAGCAGCGCGGCGCTAGACCCCGAGAGCCGCCAGATAATGGTTATCGCGCGCATAGACAAGCCCTTTGAAAAAAAGCAGGGCGTTTATGAGCCGCTTCGCATCGGACAATACCTGAAAGCCCGGATCAAAGGAAAAACCTATCGGGATGTCTATGTCCTTCCGCCTTCATCGGTGCGACATAACCGTGAAATTCTGTTGCTGAAAGATGGCGTCGTCGATGTGGTTCCGGTGCGGGTTCTTTTAAATACCGCCGATGCGACTGTGATCGAAAGCACGCGTTCTCTTGCTGGAGAAAAGCTGATTACGACAATGCTGAGCCAGGCCGTGTCAGGAATGAAAGTTATTTCCCTTAAAGAGCGTCTTAAACAACGCCTCAAACAACAAGGCAAAGAAAAACAGCAAGATAAGCCGCAAAGTTCGCAAAAAACAGCAACAGCTCAACTGGAAAACAGGAAATTGAACCAGCAAGCTAATCCTGAAAATAAACACAAAGATAATAAAAACAAGGAAATTAACAGTGATTAGCTGGTTTGTTAAAAATCCGGTTGCGGCCAATATACTGATGATCGCGATTATCGTTGCCGGGCTTTATTCCGTGGTAAAACGCATCCCTCTGGAAACCTTCCCGGCCTTTGAAATGGATGTGGTTAACATTACGGTGGTTTATCCGGGCGCAACGCCGAAGGAGGTGGAGCAGGGAGTCAGCATCCGCATTGAAGACGCGATTGCTGATCTGCCCGGCATCGAGCGTATTTACAGCGACTCGGCTGAGGGGCGCGCGCTGGTTCGGGTCGAAATTCTTAAGACCTATGACACCACTAAATTGCTCAATCAGATAAAAACCCGGGTTGACAAGATTAGCTCTTTTCCAGAAGAGGCGGAACGTCCGGTGGTGGAGCAGTTGCTTCGTACGCGCAATGTGATCACCGTGGTGATTAGCCAGAATCAATCTGATGAAGTGGCGTTGCGAAAAATGACAGAAAAAATAAGCGATGAGATTCGCGCCTTGCCTGATGTTACCCAGGTATCCATGGGTGGCGTACGACCCTGGGAAATTAGTATTTCAGTGCCTGACATCATGTTGCGCCAATATGGATTAACGTTTGAGGACATTGCCAGGGTGGTTCGCAACGCATCGCGGGATATCCCCGGCGGCGTTATCAAGACAAAAACGGGCGATATTCTGGTTCGGGCGCTGGGACAGGCCTATCGCAAGAATGATTTTGCTAATATTCGCGTCATCAGCCGCAAAAATGGCGTCAGCATCCGCCTGGGCGATATCGCCGACATTGTTGATGGTTTTAATGAAGACCCGCTTTACAGCAAATTTGATAATAAAAATGCGGCGTTTATCAATGTCGCCAGGGTGGGCGATCAAAACGCGATTGAACTTGCTACAACGGTTAAAAATTTTATTGCTGATCGCGCCCGGACATTGCCGGCCGGAATGGATTTGAGTTACTGGAAAGACAGCTCAAAAATCGTCAAGGCGCGTCTGAATACTTTAACGCGTAGCTTGATACAGGGTATTGCGCTGGTTCTTTTATTATTGGCCATGTTCTTGCGCCCGGATCTCGCATTCTGGGTGAGTCTGGGCGTGCCTATCAGTTTTCTGGGCGCCCTGGCGCTGATGCCCTGGCTGGGCGTGACGCTTAATCTGGTCAGCATGTTCGGTTTTATACTGGTGTTGGGTATTGTGGTGGATGATGCGATCGTGACCGGTGAAAATATCTATTCTCATTTGCAAAAAACGGGCGATGGCGTGCGTTCCGCCATCGAAGGAACCAAAGAAATGGCGGTGCCAGTGACTTTTGGCGTACTGACCACGGTTGCTGCATTTCTGCCCTTGTTGATGATCGACGGCATACGCGGCAAGATTTTTGCGCAGATTCCACTGGTGGTGATTCCGGTGTTATTGTTTTCACTGATTGAATCCAAATTTGTTCTGCCTTCACACTTGCAGCATATGAAGTTGCGTCAGCCTGGAGAAATGGGCTTGTTAGGACGTTTACAGCAAAAGGTGGCGCGCGCGCTGGAGTTTTTTATCAAGCGCATATACGCGCCCCTTCTGAATGTGTCGCTAAACTGGCGTTACCTGACGCTGGCAGTCTTTGTCGGTACGCTGATTCTGGTCGTGGCTGTTGTTATCAGTGGGCGTTACAAATATACGTTTTTCCCGCGTATTCAAAGCGAAATCGTATCTGCTACGCTGGAAATGCCGGAAGGAACGGCCTTGCAAATTACCCAGAAGGTGGTCGATAAAATGGTTGCAGGGGTAAAAAAAATGCAACAAAAATATATAGAGCCTGCAAGCGATGATCAGCCTGAACAAAAACTGATTCAACATATTCTGGTCAGCGTGGGTAGCGTGGGGAGTCGGCCAAGAGGCGATGCGACGGGTAAATCCAATGTTGCACAAGTCACCTTTGAAACCATTCCTCCGGAACGACGCACCTCAACGATCACGACCAAACAACTGGTTGCCGAATGGCGTAAGCTGATTGGGCCAATTCCAGGCGTCAAGGAACTGAGTTTTCGGGCCGAGTTGGGGAGGGGCGGAGAGCCGATTAACGTGCAACTCAAAGGGCGGGATTTTGATGAGCTTAACGCCATCGCGCAACAAGTCAAACAAAAGCTGGCCGAGTATGATGGCCTGTTTGATATTCAGAACAGTTATGAAGGCGGCAAGGAAGAGGTGCAGTTACGCATTCGTCCGGAAGCGGAGCAACTGGGCCTCAATATCAGTTCACTGGGCAGACAGGTCAGACATGCGATTTATGGCGCAGAAGCGCAACGGATACAACGCGACCAGTCTGAAGTCAAGGTGATGGTCAGAGCGCCCAAAGAAGAGCGTCTGGCCTTATCTGATTTACAAAACCTGCGCATTCATACCCTAACGGCAGCCGATATTCCGTTAAGCGAGGTGGCGGATATTAAAATCGGCAGGGGTTCGGCAACGATTACACGCGTCGATCGTCAACGCATCATCAATGTAACATCCGATTTAAATAAAGACCGCGTTGACGCCAATGCCGTCGTGAGCGATCTTAAAGAATGGCTCCCAGGCGTTTTGAAGGACTATCCTGGCGTCAGTTTTGACCTGGAAGGCGAGCAACGCGAACAGCGCAAATTTGGCAAGAGTCTGGCGTTTGGCTTTGCTGTCGCCATGATCTCAATTTATATTTTACTCGCTGTGCCTTTCAGATCCTATACTCAGCCATTAATGGTGATGAGTATTATACCTTTCAGCGTTATTGGCGCCATTGGCGGTCACGCTATCATGGGTTTAAGCCTGAGCATTAGTAGCGCCATGGGCGTACTTGCTCTCATTGGCGTGGTGGTGAATGATTCCCTGGTGCTGGTGGATTATATCAATAAACGCATCCGTGAAGGCATGCCAGTCGCCAAAGCGATCCGGGTTGCCGGCGGCGCGCGCTTCCGACCCATATTGCTGACATCCCTGACAACTTTTGCGGGTTTGACGCCGCTTATCATGGAGAAAAGCACCCAGGCGCAGTTTTTAATACCGATGGCCGTATCTCTCGGCTTTGGCATCTTGTTTGCAACACTGATCACGCTGTTTTTGATCCCGACTTTTTACCTGATTGTCGAGGATGTGAAATCGCTGTTTCATGGCTTGAACTCGAATAAGAACGAACGAGTTCAGCTTAATGAATCATCATAAGGCTTCATGATCTGAATTTCCAAATGCGTTAGTATTTTTTTCATCGGTTTTTCCACCATGAAGGTACTGAAGGAAGGGGAGACAGTTTTGTAACTACTCAACATACCCCCTTTATTTTACGCCATTTCTGCGTCGCCTACAGGGACGTAGGTGAGGAGCGAGAGCAGGGTTGCGGTAGCTTTAAAAGCGCCCATGTATACTTATTCATTGCGCCCTTTTACCTTGAATTGTCGAAAACGGGGTCATTCTGAACAGTTATGGAATATGCTGGGTAGATACACGTTTTTTCTTCATGATCTTTCATGTACTTCATGGTTTAAAGTATTTCTTATTTTCACCTTGGTTTTTACCATAAAGAGCATCAAGCGTGATGACTGTTTTTTCTTAATGTTTCCTTCAAGGTTAAAAAAACAAGGCAAAAAAAGCCGCCAGAAATGAATTCTGG
>JANTHA010000197.1 GCA_024762625.1 Thiotrichaceae bacterium | reverse complement strand
AATTTTCCCCAGGAGGAGAAGAAATGCAAAAAGCATTTAAATCAGGCTTAGTCGCCGTGTCGGTAGCAACCGCTATGCTATCTCTATCTCAACAAGCCTATGCAACCAATGGCTATGCGGCGCATGGTTTCGGCACCGTGCAAAAAGCCATGGGCGGTACGGCGGTTGCGGGTAGCGATGACGCCATGAACATGGCTACTAATCCGGCGGCCATGTCGTTTGGAAAGAACAACTGGACCGCAGGTCTGGATATCTTTGTGCCAAACAGAGGCATGAATCATGCTGGTCGACCAGCGCATCCTGATATCCCCTTTACTGCATTTTTCCCGCCTGAAGCTGCTCCAGCGCTCCCTCCCGGATCGGTTCCTGCGTCTGCAGCGATACCGGGCGCTTCGCTAAAAGGTAATGACGATAGCAATTTCCCCATCCCCGAATTTGCTTACCAAAGACATTTGAATGATAAATTCGCGGTTGGTATCGCCGTCTATGGAAACGGCGGCATGAATGCGACCTATGACAAGCCTATTTTCGGCCCTCCGGGAACCAATACCGGCATCGACTTCGCACAGCTATTCATTGCGCCCAGCGTATCCATGAAGGTTAATGAAAAGAACAGTATTGGCGCTTCTTTGAATCTGGCTTATCAGCGCATCAAGATCAATGGCGTAGGCGGTTTTGCGCCTTTTAGCAGCGACCCGGCGCACCTTACGAATAATGGTTATGATGATTCAACCGGCGCGGGTATTACCGTGGGTTGGCAAACAAAGCTCACGGATAATCTGACGGCGGGTCTGGCCTATCGCAGTGAAACCAAAATGAGCAAGTTCGACAAGTATAGAGGCTTGCTTGCCGAGCAGGGTGATTTTGACATACCCAGCATGGTAACCGGTGGAATTTCGTACAAGGCGACGCCAAGAACCACGCTGGCGCTGGATATCGCACATATCAACTACACCGATGTGAAGGCGATTGCGAATAAAAATAATACCGCTGGCTTGCAGCAACAGTTGATTGGTCAGCAGTTTGGCTTGATACCGGCGGGTTCCCCGCTACAGGGACCAAAACTGGGCGATAATGAAGGCGCTGGTTTCGGTTGGGAAGATCAAACCGCATTCAAATTTGGCATAAAACATCAGCTCAACAATAAAATTGCATTAATGGCGGGTTATAACCATGGCAAGGCGCCGATTGATTCCGATCAGACCGCCTTTAACGTATTGGCGCCAGCAACGGTTGAAGACCATCTGACGCTGGGGCTTGATTACAAACTCAGCAAAAACTCAAGTATTGCGGTTCAGTATATGCATGCGTTTAACAATGAGATCAAAGGCGATGCAAGTCGTCAGCCAAATGGCGCGCCGGTGTCTCCGGGCGCACAGATCCCAATTGGTCCAAATCCTTTAACGGATTTTACTGCAGCAAATATCGAAATGTTTCAGGACTCAATCGCAGTCGCGTATAGTAAAGATTTCTGATTATTTTCAGAGAGTAATTTAATCCATAAAAAAACCTCTGCCTTAGTCAGAGGTTTTTTTATGCTGGTGTTTTGTTCCCGGATTATTTTGTGAGCAGCTACTTACCATCTTCGCTATATGTAAACCTACCAGAGCTTCTTTCCTGATTGCACCCAGCTCGCCACTTCCTGTTGAAAAGCCTCTGGCCCATAACCAACCATGTTTTGATCTTTACTCATCTTGCCGTTTTCAATTACCTGCTCGGTGTATATCAAGGGACGTCCATGCGTTTCGGCAAACTGCTTTAACCAGTTTAAAGCGCGAGGAGGGATGCGTTTACCAACCGGCACGGCAAGATCCACGGATGCGCCATGCCACTGTAGTTTATCAAGCACCACCAGCACCTTCGCATTGCTAGGCTGCATCCATTCCGGCAAGGGGCTGTTTTCCATCACCCAGGCGCACTGGAACTCAACACAAGGCTGTACAGGCCTGTTTTCGTAATCATCACAACCCTTGCCAGTGCTATGCGGACAGGGTTTCCCAGGATACACATCAACGCCATTGATATTCATACTGACCCAGCCATCACAACAGGCGGTGCAGGGCTGGCAGGAGCGGGTTGTGGTTTTAGCCATGAGTATCCCCATATTTTCGTTTCTGGAAAAATCATATTATAGCCTTGTTTACCCGACGTTTACCCAGTATATAGCGATAATAAGTACAGGATACTAGTCACTCTCAATATCAATATCAAAGCTTAGGTGTAAACCACCTTGTTTTTCGCCATATTCGGTTTGATAATCGTACATTTCCTTCCAGTTGTCGTTATCCCACCAGCGATTATATTTACTGGGAACATTGAACGACACAATCGGTGTACGCACCCGGCTGTAGGTGATCACGCGCGCCAGCGCTTCCGCATCCGGGTGACGGAACTGGGTGCCATCGGTAGAAAATAACCAGCGGCCACATTCAACAGACTCGACCAGCGGTTTGAATGTATTTTTTTTGCTGCCGTGATGCGGCAGTTTGAAAGCATCTATTTTGAGTGGCTCATTTCCATTTGCTGCTTTTATTCCAGCAACCAGATCATCGGAATACGCATCTCCTGATAAAATGATTCTGCGCCCCCCGTATTCCAGCAATAACGCGATGCTGCTGCCGTTTGCTTCGCTGTGATCGGAGGGATTATCAGTATCGGCAAGCTTTTTTAGGTCCTGTTGTTCAATTAGATTGGGAGGGGTCTTTGCGCCTCGTATTTCCAGGCCTGGTGAAACCTCAGTTAAGCTGCCTTTTTCCAGCGCCTTTTTGACTTCCTCTTTCCAGGTATCGACAAAAGCTTCAAGTCGATCGGGGGTTGGTCCCAGAACCGTCAGAGTCAGGCCATCGTGAAATTCCGCCTTGACAGGTTCTTCACCTGGTATGCGCCGCACCGGACCACCGTCAAAATGTTTATTCCAGTGTTGTGTTCGCAACCATTTCGTAAATTTCTCTCCCTGAGCGGGGCCCCTTGGCTCCACGTTCAGAAAATCATTTTCATCTTGAGCGATGGTTCCTCCCTTCAAATGTTCAAAACCATTGAACCAGACATCCCTGATCTCCACACCCGGGATTGGCGCCGCTTCAGCCAGACAGGTCAGAATGCCGCCGATATGGTCCCGGTCGACATGCGTCACCACCAGCAGGTCAATAACACGCTGGTCTTCGGGCAACGCCTCGATTTTGTTGCGAATCCGCTTGCCGATTTGCTCGGTGCCCATATCGATCAACATCTGGTGCGGCGCATCTTTATCACCCCAGCGAATCCAGATCGCGTCGCCCTGTCTGGCGGGTAATAGGTTTAGTTCCAGCATTAGTTTTGTTTTTCTCCGGTAGCATTCTGTCCAAGTACGTTCCCTGCCTTTTCTTTAAGAAAATCTCTGATTGCCCACGGCCTTGAAGCCAGTAAAAAAGCGATGCTGATCAGCATGACAGGGTTGTTCAGATCAAGTTTAAGGCTGGCATCGTTCTGAAAAATAAATTGAATGGAGAAAACTGAAAGTAGCAAAACCACCACCAACACCATTAATGGCACGGCAAATAAATGCGAATAGTGCATGATGATTCCTTCCCGGTAAAAGGTTCTCTTGCGCATGTAATATCCAGTTGTCATTATTTTATTGACCAATACGCCAGCTGTTGCCCAGAAAAGTATTTCCAGAAGCCGCCAGGGCATTTCATTCCAGATATAGCCATGATGGAGTTTGTGTTGTTGCAAATCCTTTTGTAAAGCGGTTAGCGTTGTTCGCACCTCTGTTTCTTGGTCGGATATTTGTTTGGTAGCATCTTGCAGTTCCGGGATTAGTTCTGACAATTGTTTAGCAACTTTAGTGAGTTTCTGGCTTTCTTTTGTCGATAGAAAAGTGATAATCAGGGGCTGTTCTGACATGCTGGCAAGATACTTGGCATATTGTGATAGTTTTACAGTACGTTCAGGGTCCTGCTTATTTTCAATTAGATTCGCAGCTTTATGAACGACCTCCTGTATCGACTGTTGTGCATGCGGGAGTGAATTTTGAATGATATTATGACTTGCGATATAAGTAATTATTAGTGTTATAAGCAGTGCGATCATTTGGTAGAAAAAACGTTTACCTTGAGCCAGATCAATGGTTCCATTACTGTTAATACATTCAGGGTAAAGTAAAAAATTCTGATTATCCTGATTACCCTCAATCTTTGTTTCATCTGCTACAACCGTTTGGTAATTAGAGGCGGAAACTGAAAATCGCCATTTTCCCTTACGTAAACGATCAAAAACATAATGCCCATGTTCATCTGTGGTGCTTATCAGAGTAATGCCCAGTTCTGTGTTTATGGCTTTTACTTTGGCTCCCTTGAGAATAGAAGCGCCGTCATTATTGTCGACAAATTTAACAGTTCCCTGGATTATTACTTCGTCTTCGGGTCGTGTGCTGATAGTCTCGGTCATCGTTGTTTCCTTGAATTATCTTCGCTCTACATTTGCTTAAATACG
>JANTHA010000196.1 GCA_024762625.1 Thiotrichaceae bacterium | reverse complement strand
AAAATTTAAAGAGAAGGTAAAAGTATGCAACTTAACCCAACTGAAATCAGTGAATTAATCAAAAAACGTATCGAAGGTTTTGATATTGAAGCTGAAGCGCGCACGGAAGGTACGATTGTATCCATTATGGATGGTATTGTGCGCATACATGGTTTGTCGGATGTGATGTCCGGTGAAATGATAGAGTTTTCAAACGGCGCTTATGGCCTGGCTCTGAATCTTGAGCGTGATTCCGTGGGTGCGGTTGTTCTAGGCGATTATAAAGGAATAACGGAAGGCGACACGGTGAAATGCACGGGCCGTATCCTGGATGTTCCCGTAGGGCCGGAGTTGATGGGCCGCGTTGTGGATTCTCTGGGTGCGCCAATTGATGGTAAAGGGCCGGTCAATGCAAAGGCGATGGGGCCAATTGAGCGTCAGGCGCCGGGCGTCATCGAACGTCAGTCGGTTGATGAGCCAATGGAGACTGGCATCAAGGCGCTGGATGCGATGGTTCCAGTTGGGCGAGGGCAACGTGAATTAATCATTGGCGATCGCCAGACGGGAAAGACTGCAGTAGCTGTTGACGCGATCATCAACCAGAAAGGCAAAGACGTTAAGTGTATTTATGTGGCCGTTGGCCAAAAGGCGTCTTCCGTGGCGGGCGTTGTGCGCAAACTGGAAGAGTTTGGCGCGATGGATTACACCATCGTGGTTGCCGCCAACGCCTCAGATCCCGCTTCAATGCAATATCTTGCTCCCTATGCGGGTTGCGCCATGGGTGAGTATTTCCGCGATCGCGGTGAAGACGCATTAATCATTTATGATGATTTAACCAAGCAGGCCTGGGCCTATCGTCAGGTGTCCTTGTTGTTGCGTCGTCCGCCAGGACGTGAAGCCTATCCGGGTGATGTTTTCTTCCTGCATTCGCGTTTGCTTGAGCGTTCTTCGCGCGTCAATGCCGATTTTGTTGAGCGCATGACGAATGGCGAAGTAAAGGGTAAGACGGGATCGTTAACAGCCTACCCGATCATTGAAACGCAGGAAGGCGACGTATCCGCCTTTGTGCCGACTAATGTTATCTCTATTACGGATGGTCAGATTTTTCTTGATACCGATCTGTTTAACTCGGGCAATCGTCCAGCAATTGATGCTGGTCTTTCTGTATCCCGCGTAGGTGGTTCGGCGCAGACGAAAATCATCAAGAAACTGGGCGGCGGCATTCGTCTTGATCTGGCTCAATATCGTGAATTGGCGGCATTCTCCCAGTTTGCATCTGATCTGGATGAAGGCACCCGGAAACAGCTTGAGCGCGGCGCGCGCGTCACGGCGTTGATGACGCAAAAGCAGTATTCTCCTTTGAAAACGGGTGAGCTTGCATTCAGTTTATTTGCGGCGAATGAAGGTTATCTTGATGATATTGAGGTCAGCAAAGTGGGCGACTTTGAGGCTGCGCTGCTGTCTTATATTCGTAGCGAAAAAGCTGATTTCGTTGAAAGCCTGAATAAGTCTGGCGATTATAATGATGAAATTGCGGCTGAAATGAAAAATACGCTTGAAGAGTTTAAATCAAAAGGCGCCTGGTAGCGGTTTGCGTGGATAGGTTGGCAAATATGGCAGCGAATAAAGGAAACTAGCAATGGCAGGTCTTAAAGAAATACGCTCGCAGATTGGCAGTATTCAAAATACCAAAAAGATCACTAAGGCCATGGAAATGGTCGCAGCGTCAAAAATGCGCCGTGCGCGAGAGCGAATGGATGCTTCGCGTCCTTATGCTCATAAAATGCGTCAGGTTGTTAGTCATGTGGCGCAGGGTCATCTTGAATACCAGCATGTTTTTGTGCAGCCGCGTGATGATGTGAAGCGGGTTGGTTATATCATTATTTCGTCTGACCGTGGTTTGTGTGGCGGCTTGAATACCAATCTATTCAAGAAGGCGTTAGAGAGTATCGCCGAATGGAAGGAACAGGGTGTGGATTCGTCTATAGCGGTTTTTGGTAATAAAGCTGCTGCGGCTTTCAGGCGATACGGACTTGTTGCGGAAACAGCGGGCCTGGGCGATAACCCTGGTGTGAAGGATATGCTGGGCACCATCAAGGTTATGCTGGATGCCTATGAGGAAGGCGAAATAGATCGCCTTTTTCTTGTTGAGAATGAATTCGTCAACAGTATGACGCAAACGCCGCATGTGACGCAGATGCTTCCTATCGTTCCCTCCGAACTTGAAGAACTCAAGCACCATTGGGATTATATTTATGAGCCTGAGTCCAAAGAAGTCATTGATGTTCTGATGGCGCGCTATATTGAATCGCTGGTTTATCAGGCTGTTGTAGAAAATATAGCCTGTGAAATGTCAGCGCGTATGATCGCCATGAAAAGCGCAACTGATAATGCAGGCGATATGATAGACAGGCTCAAGCTGGTTTACAATAAGGCGCGACAGGCGGCGATTACACAAGAAATATCAGAAATCGTTTCGGGTGCTGCAGCGGTCGAGTAGTTGATAAAAGCATTAATGTAATGTGAAAGTTGATGAAATGATGAAATAACGGTCGAAAACTTACTGTAGCGAAACGATTATTTAACGAATTTAAATTTAAGGTAGAGGTACTAACAGAATGAGTACTGGAAGTATTGTTCAAATTATTGGTCCGGTTGTTGATGTGGAATTTTCACGCGATGCGGTGCCTGCAATTTATGACGCGCTAAAGGTAACAGAGCATGATGATTTAACGCTTGAAGTGCAGGCGCAACTTGGCGACGGCGTTGTTCGTGCTATCGCAATGGGTACGGCGGAAGGGCTACAGCGTGGCATGGAAGCAGTGAATACCGGGGAGCCTATCAAGGTGCCGGTTGGCAAGGCTACTCTAGGCCGCATAATGAATGTACTGGGTGAGCCTGTTGATATGGCTGGCGACATCAAGGCAGAGACCAGTATGGCGATTCATCGCGATCCTCCTACTTATGAAGAGTTATCTTCAACGCTGGATATATTAGAAACCGGCATCAAAGTTATCGACTTGGTTATGCCAATTGCCAAAGGCGGAAAAATCGGTTTGTTTGGCGGCGCGGGTGTTGGCAAGACCGTTACATTGATGGAGCTGATTAACAATATCGCTAAAGAACACAGCGGCTTGTCCGTGTTTGCGGGCGTGGGCGAGCGCACACGGGAAGGCAACGACTTCTATTATGAAATGGAAGAGGGTGGCGTACTGGATAAGGTGGCGCTGGTTTATGGTCAAATGAATGAGCCTCCCGGAAACAGATTGCGCGTCGCCTTGACAGGTTTGACTATGGCCGAATACTTCCGCGATGAAGGTCGTGATGTCTTAATGTTTATTGATAATATCTACCGTTATACCCTGGCGGGAACCGAGGTTTCAGCATTATTAGGTCGTATGCCTTCTGCGGTTGGTTATCAACCTACCCTGGCGGAAGAAATGGGAGCGCTTCAGGAGCGCATCACTTCAACCAAAAAAGGTTCGATTACATCATTCCAGGCCGTTTATGTACCTGCAGATGACTTGACTGATCCCTCGCCTGCAACGACCTTTGCCCACCTGGACGCTACCCTGGTGCTTTCACGTAACATTGCCGAGTTGGGTATTTATCCAGCAGTTGACCCGCTAGATTCATCGTCGCGTCAACTAGATCCACTGGTGATAGGCGAAGAGCACTACAGTATTGCGCGCGGCGTTCAGGGAGTACTTCAACGTTATAAGGAATTGCAGGATATTATCGCTATTCTTGGTATGGATGAATTGTCTGAAGAAGACAAACAGACTGTCGCCCGCGCCCGTCGGATCCAGCGGTTCCTTTCTCAACCCTTCCATGTGGCTGAAGTCTTTACCGGTGCACCTGGTAAATATGTTTCGTTGGCTGATACATTATCCGGCTTTAAGGGTATTCTTGAAGGCGAATATGATCATTTGCCTGAACAAGCCTTTTATATGGTTGGCGGAATTGAGGAAGCGGTCGAAAAAGGCAGTAAAGAGTCCTAAGCAATCCAGAGAATTAATGCTATGCCGATGACAATGGATTTAGATGTAGTTAGCGCAGAGGAGTCTCTCTTCTCTGGTATTGTGGAAGAGGTTATTGCGCCTGGCGCAATGGGCGATCTGGGCATTATGCCGCGGCATTCTCAGTTAATCACTACGCTGAAAGCGGGTGAGTTACGCTTTAAAACAAAAGACGGCGAAGTGTCGTTGTTTGTTGCCGGCGGCATAATGGAAGTTCAGCCATCTATCGTAACGGTGCTCGCTGATACGGCGGTTCGGGCTGAAGATCTTGATGAGCAGGCTGCTCTTGAAGCCAAAAAACGCGCGGAAGATGCGTTGCAGGGTAAAGACCCGGAAGATATGGACTATGAGGCAATTCAAGCAGAACTGGATGCGGCTAAAGCTCAAATAGAAATGATTCACCGTATAGGAAAAACCTTAAGAGGTTAATGATTTGTTGACGACGATGGCGATCCTTTGATGCTCTTATAAATGGATG
>JANTHA010000195.1 GCA_024762625.1 Thiotrichaceae bacterium | reverse complement strand
TTCCGAGTTGCAGGGTAATGTTATTATTCAGAAAAACCAGCTCCGCTTTAATGCAGACAAAGCATCATTTAACCGCGAAAACAACGAAGTTTTTGCCGTTGGGCATGTTAATTTCACAACCCCCGATCTAAAGCTAAGCAGTCCGCGCGTGCTCTACAACCTGAAAAAATACACAGGTGAAATCAATCAGGCGAAATACCTGCTGGGCGCTGAAGGCGCTCATGGAGATAGCCAGAAAATCGAACTTCAATCCAGAGACCATTTAGCGCTTTATGGCGCAAGTTTTACAACCTGCCCTACGCCGCTTAACAGTTGGCGGTTGTCGGCATCCAGAATCGACCTGGATAACAAAACCAAGATCGGCACGGCGCGTCATGTTAAATTCAACATCGGGAACACGCCCGTATTTTATTACCCCTGGTTCCGTTTTCCATTGAATAATCAGCGCCTCTCCGGTTTTTTAACGCCCAGCGTTCGCCTGCAAACAAATGCGGGCGTCAGTCTGCCCTATTATCTTAATCTTGCGCCCAACTATGACGCCACCCTGACAGTCTCACGATTTGCTGATCGCGGGTTTCAGTTTGCAGGTGAATTTCGTTATCTTACGAAACTTCATCAGGGAACGCTGAATTATGAAATCACCCCAAGGGATGAATCCTTTAACAATGAGAAACGGGATTATTTCAAAATCCGGCATCACACCCAGTTAAATCCTAAAACACAGATTAATCTTAAGGCGGAGGGTGTTTCGGACAAAAATTATTTTGATGACCAGGGCATCTCGCTGGAAACCAGCTCCATCTCATCACTGGAGCGTCGTCTCGAGATTGTTCACAAAAATACGCCCTGGGAATTAACAGCAGCCGTTGAAGACTATCAGGTGCTGGACACCAACGATCCGTCCTATTCAAAACTGCCGGAATTCAAACTGCGTTATCAACCTGAAATAAGACCATACAAACTCAACATCCGTCTTGACGCCGATGCGATTTATTTTGACCGGGCTCATTCAACAACCGGCGCACGCTTCGATGTTGGATTCCGCGCAGAAAAAAAATGGGGCAACCAGGCCTGGTACTTTCAGCCTTCCTTTGCGTTGAACCATAGCCATTACAGTCTTAGCGACAATCCGGGCGGTAATTCTCTGAATCGCACCCTGCCCACGCTAACTCTGGATAGCGGCTTGTTCCTGGATCGCGCGATCCGCGGCGGCCGATACACCCAGACGCTGGAACCTCGCCTGTTTTACACCTATACGCCCTTCAAGGATCAAACTGATTTTCCGGTGTTCGATACGGTGCGCACCGACTTCGCCACCAGCACCCAGCTATTCTCGGAAAACCGCTTTGCCGGCAAGGATCGCATTGCAGACGCCAATCAACTGACTTTCGCCGTCACCTCCCGGATTCAGGACAGGCAACGCGGCAGAGAACTTTTTAAAGCCAGCATTGGTCAGATATTCAACTTTTCGGATCGGCGCGTGACGCTACCCGGAGAAAAGGCGCAAACCGGGAGTAACTCCGAGCTGGTGCTGGAACTGGCTGGGCGTTTAAGTGATAATTTCCGCTTAAACGCCACCACCCTGTTTAATCCAGATACAAGCCGAACCTCGCGCACTGAATTTCGTTTAAACTATCACGATGACAAGCGCCGCATTGCGAATCTGGATTTCCGGGAACTGAATGGAGAACTCAGACAGTTGAGTGGTTCTGCGCTCATTCCACTTAACAGGCAATGGACTCTGGTGGGCGCTTTTGATCAGGATCTGAAAAAACAACGTAATCTGGAGACGCTGGCTGGTGTAGAATACCAGCATTGCTGCTGGAAAACGCGCCTGGTCGTAAAACGTTACCTGACGGCGGATAACGAAACCTATGACACCCCGATCTTTCTGGAATTTGAATTAAAAGGCCTGGGCAATCTGGGGAATAGCGCAAGGAATCAGTTACAAGAGAAAATATATGGATATGATGATTATTAACAACAACATAGATGACGCAATTAAGGCAACAGTTCAGAAACCAGCCAAACGGCTGATCATGCGCTCAAAGAGCACCCTTGCTTTCGCTTTGATGCTCATCATGACATCAGTGCTTTTCCAGTCGCTCCTGAGCACAAACGCCCACGCCGCCAGCGATGCGCCCCTTGATCGCATCGCCGCCGTTGTCAATAGCGACGTCATCATGCTCAGCGAGGTTCGCGCTCTGGCGAATCGTCTTAAAAAAGCCAATCCGGAGGTGGATGACAGAACGTTGATAAAGGAAGCGCTGGATAAACTGGTGATGACCCGTCTGCAAGTACAAAAAGCAAAAGAATCCGGCATTAAAATTGACGACAACCTTGTTAATGAAGCCGTTGAATCCATCGCACGCCAAAACAAACTGAATCTTGAACAATTCCGCATCGCGTTGGCAAAAGAAGGCTTTGATTACAAAACCTTTCGGCAAACCATTCGCGAAAAACTGCTGCTTGAAGCGTTGCGCAAACGTCAGCAAGGCCGTCGCAGCGTGATAACCGAACAAGAAGTGGATGATCTGATAAAATCAGAAAGTTATCAATTAAACAAGGATGTGCAATACCATCTACAAGATATCCTGTTGCCTGCTCCCAATGGGCTTTCAGTGGCGCAATTCAACGCCGCCTATAAACAAGCCGGTCGCCTGCGTCAACAACTGCTGGGGAAACAGCAATTTCTGGAATCAAAGGCGCTGAAAAAGTATCGCGCCAGCGGCAAGGATCTCGGCTGGCGAGGCGTCAATAATTTAAAGCCCGCCTTTGTGCGCGCCCTGAGCCTGATGCAGGTAGGCGAAATTTCCCCATTAATCAGAGACTCGCAAGGCCTGCACATACTCAAGCTGGTCGATAAAAAAGGCGGTCAGAAAAAAATCACCCAGCAGGCGCATGTGCGGCATATTCTGATCCCGGATAGCGAACCCAATGCACGCATCAAGCTGTTACAACTACGCCAGAAAATCCTCGCAGGGGCTGATTTCGCTTCGCTGGCAAAACAATTTTCCAGCGACAAGGGAAGCGCAGCCAAAGGCGGCGACCTGGGGACGGTTAATCCGGATGTTTTTGTGCCCCCTTTCGCTCACGCCGTTAAAACATTGCCCATCAACACCCTGAGCCAGCCCATCAAGACGCGCTTTGGCTGGCATCTTGTGCAAGTTCTGGAAAGAACCACCAGCGACCAGACGCGCGACGCGCTCAAAGCGCAGGCGCAAAACCTGATCAGCGCCAAGAAACAGTCTGACCAATACAAATTGTGGTTGCAGGGCCTGCGCGATAATGCCTATATCGACGTTCGTCTGAGTATTTAGCGTATGACATCTTTGTCGCGTTTGGCAGTCACACCCGGCGAACCCGCAGGCATCGGCCCGGATTTGCTGATTCAACTGGCGCAAAAAGCTGTGGTCGAAACCCCGGCCGAATTGATAGTGATTGCCGATCCCGAGATGATGCGGCAACGCGCCGCGACGCTGGGACTTCCCCTGCAACTGATTGATTATCCATCCGCCGACAGGCCCGTCCAGACCGGCGAATTACTGATCCTGCCTGTTGAATGCGCCACAACCGTTAAAGCCGGCCAACTCAATACCGCGAATGCGTCCTATGTGCTGGAAACGCTAACCCGCGCCGCTCTGGGTTGCCTGAATGGCGAATTTGACGCCATGATCACCGCACCACTTCACAAAGGCGTGATCAATGACGCCGGCATCCCGTTCACCGGGCATACCGAATTTCTAGCTGCACTCACCCAGGCTAAACTGCCGGTGATGATGCTGGCGGCAAAATATCAAAGCTGCACAAGCGACAATTACACAGACGAAAGCAATACAGTCAAAAATATAAAAAACAATAACTTACGTGTTTCTCTTGCGACAACGCATTTACCTTTGAAAGACGTCAGCGCCGCCATCACCAGGGAGTCACTGGGTCAGGTTATCGAAATTCTGCATCAGGATCTGAAGGATAAGTTTGGCGTTAAAAATCCGCATATCCTGATCTGTGGACTCAACCCACATGCGGGCGAAGGCGGCCACATGGGTATGGAAGAAATTGAAATTATAACGCCCGTGATTGAACACTATAAAGGCAAAGGCATGAAGCTCAGCGGCCCCCTTCCCGCCGATACGTTATTTACCCCTAAATATCTGGATACAGCCGACGCCGTGCTGGCGATGTACCATGACCAGGGTCTACCCGTGCTCAAGCACGTAGGCTTTGGACACGCCGTCAATATAACGCTGGGCCTTCCGATTATCCGCACCTCGGTAGATCATGGCACAGCGCTGGATCTGGCAGGCTCCGGCAAGGCCGAACTGGGTAGCTTGATTGCAGCGATCGAAACCGCCGTGGAGATGACTGGTAGTTAAAACAAAACAATCAATTTTTTTAAACCTGAATTCAGGCAGGAATATTTTCAGTTTTAATATCAGTTTTACAGATTGGGTGCGTCAACAACCTGCTAAATAAACAAAGGGTTGT
>JANTHA010000194.1 GCA_024762625.1 Thiotrichaceae bacterium | reverse complement strand
TACTCAAATGCTCATATTTTCGACATTAGTTCCTGCAATTCCTGCAATGTTCTGCAATGTTCTGCTAGGGCGCGTCCATGCGCCTATCTGTGGGGTTCTTTACATGTAACGGCCTTGAAGCTAAAACAAATCTGAACCGTTATAGTTACTTCTGGAATGAGCCAAAATCTAAATACACTGAATTGTTGCATTTTGTGTAAGCGCGTTTAGACGTCAGTTTTTTTATTCTGCGCTCTGTTAGCTTTTGCTGGCGACTATAAATTAAAATAAGCTATTCTGAACTTTTGGAATTAATGTCGTTTTTTATGCGTTTTCTTGATAGTTTTTCCCAGAATTCTGAATTCTTCTTCGCGGGCGCTGCCCTTGCGCCACGCAAGACCTATTTCGCGATAACTTTTTTCATCAAGCGGGTAGGTTTGAATATCCGTGTTTTCCAGCAAGGCGGAGTTTTCCGCCATTTCGGTTAGATAGGTAATGCCAATATCGGAATCAATCATGCTGACTAGCGTTAGCAGACTGCTCGCGGCAAAGCGGCTCACGGTGTCCTGGTTGCGTATTTTGCAAGCAGATAGCGCATGATCGCGCAGGCAATGTCCATCTTCGAGCAACAATACGCTCTCTTTGGGTAATTTGGCGAGTGAATAGTTTTCGGGGTTAATCAGTTTGCTGTTTTTATGACAGGCCAGTGAAAAATGGTCTTTATAGAGCGGCAGGATTTCGACATTGCTCAATTTATAAGGTAGCGCTATCAGGATGAGATCCAGTTCGCCTTCAATCAGTAGATTATGCAGATTACGGGTTGTGTCTTCGCGCAAGTAAAGCGTGAGATCTGGATACTGTTCGCGTAAATCAGGCAATAAATCCGGCAATACAAAGGGCGCAATGGTGGGAATCACGCCCAGATTCAGGCGTCCAGTCAATGGCGTCTGGTTGCTGTGTGCGAGTTCGGTGAGGTATTCAATATCCCGAAGGCAGTGGCGCGCGTGGTTGGCGATTTCACGCCCCGTGCGCGTGATGGTGACGCTTTTGTTGGTGCGATCCACCAGCTGCACGCCAAGCTGGGATTCCAGTTCCTTGATAGCAACGCTGAACGCAGACTGAGAAACAAAGCAGGCCTTGGCTGCATTGCCGAAATGCTGGTGTTTTTCAAGCGCGATAAAATAGCGCAGTTGTTTAATCGTGGGTAACTTCATTAACAATCTATTTTATAGGATATAACAATAAAAATAAACTGTTTTACAGAATAATAGTTTTCGCCTATGATGCAGCCATCTTAAAACAATATCAGAGGAAACAAGATGTCAGAGTTAATCAACAAAGAAGGCCAGACAATACCCGATGTGACATTCCGCACGCGCCAGGATGATGACTGGGTTGATGTGACCACGGATGAATTATTCAAAGGAAAAACGGTTGTGGTATTCTCCTTGCCAGGCGCATTTACGCCTACTTGTTCATCAGCGCATGTGCCGCGCTATAATCAGCTTGCCGCTGCATTCAGGGAAAATGGCGTGGATGATATTATTTGCATGTCGGTAAACGATGCCTTTGTGATGAACGAATGGAAAGAGGATCAAAAAGCTGACAGGATCACCTTCATCCCTGATGGCAACGGTGAGTTCTCCGCAGGGATGGGTATGCTGGTCGATAAGTCGGATCTGGGTTTTGGCAAGCGTTCATGGCGTTATTCCATGCTGGTCAAGGATGGCGTGATTGATAAAATGTTCATCGAGCCGGATGTAGAAGGCGACCCGTTTGAAGTTTCTGATGCCGATACCATGTTCCATTATGTCGCGCCTGGCGTTGAAGTTCCCCCAAGCGTGACCGTGATGGCGAGGAAAGGCTGTCCTTATTGCGCCAAGGCCAAGAAAATGCTGGACGATGCGGGCATGGAATATGAGGTGCTGATGATGGGAGAGGATTATACCGATCGCAGCCTGCGCGCCATAGCTGGTAGCAGTAGCGTTCCGCAAGTCTTTATCAATGGCGATCATGTTGGCGGCTCAACGGATCTGGACGCGTGGTTAAAAGATTGATTGAATTTAGTCTTAAAGTATCAGTGCGGGATGCGTCCCGCGCTTGTACAATCAGCCTTCGGCGCGAATTAATAACAAACGGGAGAAATCATGAGTAAGCATTACGACCTAATCGCTGTCGGCGCAGGCAGCGGCGGACTTTCAATCGCCGAGCGCGCAGCATCCTATGGCGCTAAAACAGCGGTTATCGAAGCACACGAACTGGGTGGAACCTGTGTCAACGTGGGCTGTGTGCCCAAAAAAGTCATGTGGTACGCCGCAGGGGTCGCTCAGGGATTGCACGATGCGCAAGACTATGGCTTCAACCTTGATCTTGAAGGCGATTGTCATGGTCAAAAATGCGGCAAACTCAACTGGGAAAAGCTGGTGATGAAGCGCGAAAACTTCATTGGCGGCATACTCGACTGGTATGATGGTTATATGGCGGATGCGGGCGTTGATGTGATTCATGGCGCGGCGCAGTTTATTGACAATAAAACCATTGAGGTGGATGGCGAGAGCTATACCGCAGATAATATTGTCATTGCAACGGGCGGTCGCCCCATTATACCCGCTGATATAGAAGGCGCTGAATACGGAATCGATTCCGATGGTTTCTTTCAGGATCTGGATGAAGAACAACCGCAAAAAGTTGTCGTGGTTGGCGGCGGCTATATTGCATTGGAGCTCGCCATGCTGATGAACGGACTGGGTTCCGATGTTTCGGTGCTGCACCAGAAATGGCCGGTGCTGGAGGGTTTTGACGGTATGATCCAGAAAGCTTTGCGTAAACAGATGAAGGATGATGGTATCGCGCTTTATGATGACGATATTATCTCACGCATTGAAAAGCGTGAAGATGGCGGGCTTATCATTCATTTTGAAGATGGCCTCAGTATTACCGATGTTGATGCGCTGATCTGGGCAATCGGACGTCGCCCCAATACTGATAATATTGGTCTGGAAAACACCGATGTTGAATTAGACCCGCGCGGCATGGTGATTGTCGACGATGAAGAAAAAACCAGCGTGGACGGCGTTTACGCCATAGGCGATATTATCGGCAAAGCGCCGCTCACGCCTGTCGCCATTGCCGCCGGAAGGCGCCTCGGCGATCGACTCTATGGCGGCAAGCCGGAGCGCAAGATGTCTTACGATAATATCGCCACCGTGATGTTTACCCATCCTCCCATCGGCACCATCGGCATGAGTGAAGAAAAAGCGCATGAGAAATATGGCGATGAAATTAAAGTCTATTCCACCGACTTTGTGCCGCTTTACCACCAGATGACCCGGCACAAGGTTAAAACACACATGAAGCTTGTGGTGCTGGGAAAGGAAGAAAAAATCATCGGTTGCCATGTCATAGGGCTGGGCGCAGACGAAATGTTGCAGGGGTTTGCAGTTGCGATTCGCATGGGCGCAACCAAACAGGATTTTGATGATACCATCGCGATTCATCCTGTTTCGGCCGAAGAGCTTGTTACAATGAAATGATTTATAAGAAAGGCAGGGCGCGGATTGCATGAACTCAAGATACAGCAATTCATAAAACCGTAAGCCGTCTATGTCATTGTGCCATTTCGCCGCATGTATGATAGCCTGTATGATGCTAATTATGACTATGAAGTATTTTATGTGAACAATGATAAAACAGGCATTTCCTTTGCGAACAGTTATGTGAATCTCCCTGAGGAGTTTTACAGCAACACAAATCCTACTCCCGTCGAAAACCCGGAATTAATCATTTTTAATCAATCGCTTGCAGATGAGTTGGGTCTGAAAATAAACCCTGACGAGCGTGAATCTGCGGCTATTTTTTCGGGTAATGAACTACCGCAGGGAGCACAACCAATTGCGATGGCGTACGCTGGTCATCAGTTCGGCGGTTTTTCGCATCAGCTTGGGGATGGTCGCGCCATCTTGCTGGGCGAAGTGATTGGCCAGGATGGCAAGCGTTATGATATCCAGTTAAAAGGTTCCGGGCCAACGCCCTGGTCGCGCAGCGGCGATGGGCGTTCTGCGCTTGGACCGGTGTTGCGTGAATATCTGGTCAGTGAGGCAATGTCGAAACTGGGCGTCCCGACGACGCGCGCTCTTGCGGCTGTCACAACAGGTGAACAGGTCGCGCGCGACACTCTGGTTCCGGGAGGTATTTTGACGCGGATTGCCTCTGGCTTTGTAAGGGTTGGCACATTTGAATACTTCTCGGCCCGGCGCAATATTGAGGCTGTTCAGCAATTGGCTGATTATGTGATAGCGCGTCATTACCCACAGGCGCTTGAAGCGGAAAATCCCTATGAGGCTTTTCTGGTCGAGGTGGTTGACCGGCAGGCGAAATTGATAGCCCAGTGGATGAATCTGGGATTTATTCATGGCGTCATGAATACCGATAATATGTCGATCGCAGGTGAATCCATTGATTATGGGCCTTGTGCATTTATGGATGACTTTGATTATGGACGCGTTTACAGCTCA
>JANTHA010000193.1 GCA_024762625.1 Thiotrichaceae bacterium | reverse complement strand
ATTATTTAACGACCAGTCAAAATTTTCCGGCAGCTTTACCTCCAGCCCCCAGCTGCTTTCTGTTCGCCAGCCGAATTTGCTAAAATAATGAGCAATGGAGGCAAACACATCAGGCAGTGATGTCCACAAATTGCGTTTGCCATCTTCGTCAAAATCCACAGCGTATTTCTGATAGGATGAGGGCATGAACTGAGCCTGGCCAATCGCTCCCGCCCAGGAGCCAATCAGTTCATTGGGATTTGCGTATTTATTCTGAATAATCTTTAACGCTGCGATTAACTCCTGCTCGGCAAAAGTAGAGCGCTTGCCATGATAGGCCAGGGTCGCCAATGAACGAATCACGTTTTTATTACCGTAATTTGCGCCAAAGTCGCTTTCCATCGCCCAGATAGCAATGATGATTTCCTTCGGAATCTTATAGCGTTTTTCAATGCGATTGAGTAGTTGTTTGTGCTTTTCAAGCAGACGACACCCTTTCAGAACGCGCTGTGTTGAAGTGGCGCGATCGACATAATCCCAGATTGGTTTACTGAATTCAGGCTGGTTCGCATCGAGTTTTAAAACTTCTGGATCAAGTTTGATTTTATTGAGTGTCCGGTCTAGTAAAGTCACGTTAATGCCGTCTGAAACAGCCCGTTGCCTGAAGCTTTGTTTCCAGTTTTCAAACGGGCCTGCCTGCAAAGTTTTTGCGTTCAGACAAACAGAGGCAAATAACGCTATTGGAACAAGAAGGGAGGCGCATAAACGCATCGAATCAAACTTTATAAATTGGACTTTAATGAATATTTTTTTGATGACGCTGTTATTTTTCGCCATATTGCATTTTCAAAACAATCAAACGGGCCGCTTCCTGATACAGTTTTTCACGGATCTGGCGCTCTTCTTCAGTTTTTCCCAGTACAAAATTGGCGTCATACAAAAAACTGTGATCCAGGTTGATGCGGTGAACGCTTGCTTGATTAGCGCGTTTTCCTAACTGATCACTGAATGAATAATCAAACTTGAGATACAGCAGGTACTCGCGCGCCTTGCGTTCGCTGGTATAGGCGACGACGCGTTTACCCTCGCGCAGGTTCTGTATATGGAGCAAGGTCGTTGAGCTTGCCTGTCTGTTTGTTTCATTTGGCGGTATGACGCTACTCCCTGATTCCTGCAAGGTATATTTAAGCGCCTTGTAGAATTCGCCATCAACCGCCAAACCCTCAATCCTGATCTGTTTGTATTGACTGGCCAATTGAACCGGTTGACGTAAATGAAAGCCATTACCGGCCGAACATCCTGAAAAAATCAGGGCGCTCATCAAAATGACTAAAAATAACCGGCGTGGTCTCATGCGTTAATTGGCGTTGTCTGTTTTCATGATAAATTTGAACTGCTCGTTTGCCGCTAATTCGCTGCTAATTCGCAACTATGTTGATTAACCGCCCTTTCACCACAATCACCTTACGGATGGTCTGATCCTGGAGGAACTTCCGGGCGTTTTCATTTTGCAAAGCCAGTTGTTTGACCGTGTCGTCATCCGCATCCAGCGGCACATCCACCTTGCCGCGAAGTTTACCATTAATCTGGATCATGATCTGCACGCTGGATTGTTCCAGCGCCGTTTCATCGACCTCGGGCCAGGGCATATCCATCACGGCGTTTGTATCATCATGCTGCTTATCATGTGCGGCCAGTTGTTCCCAAAGCGTCTGACAAACATGAGGCATGATCGGCGATAGCATCAAAACAATCAAACGCAATGCCTCATGTCGCACCGCCTGTGCATTGGGGCTAAGTTCATGGAATTTCGATAAGTCATTGATCAGCTCCATATTCGCGGCTATTGCCGTGTTGTAAGTAAGCCGCCGCGACATATCATCGCTCACTTTTTGCAAGGTGTTATAAACCTTGCGGCGAATCGCCTGCTGATCATTCGTCATGTTCTCTTTATCCAGAATAACGGCTGGATTACTGGAAACATGATCAAACACCTGACGCCATAAACGACGAATAAAGCGGTTGGCGCCTTCGACGCCCGAATCAGACCATTCCATGCTTTGATCCGGCGGTGCTGCGAACATGGAAAACACCCGCAGGGTATCGGCGCCATATTGTTCAATCAACGCCTGAGGATCTACGCCATTATTTTTTGATTTGGACATTTTACTCATGCCGGCATAATGGACTTCCCTGCCTGCTTCCGATCCGTTAATAATAACGCCGCCAATAATTTTACCCTTGTCATCGCGTTTCGCATCAACATCCTGCGGCGCAACCCAGTGTTTCGTCCCGGATTCATCCTCATAATACCAGGTATCCGCGAGCACCATGCCCTGGGTTAAGAGTCGGGTGAATGGTTCATCCGTTTCGATCAAACCCTCATCACGCATCAGTTTGTTAAAAAAGCGCGCATATAATAAATGTAACACCGCATGTTCAATACCGCCGACATACTGATCCACCGGCAACCAGTAATCAGCGCGTTCATCCAGCATGGACTGGTCATTATCCGGGCCGGTGTAACGCGCGTAATACCAGGATGATTCAAAAAACGTATCGAAGGTATCGGTTTCGCGTCTGGCGTGATGGCCGCATTTCGGACAGCTGGCCTGATAAAATTCGGACATTTTTTTAAGCGGCGAACTGCCGGATTCGTCAAAGACGATATCGGTAGGCAATTCCACAGGCAGGTCCTCATCCGGAACAGGCACTGCGCCACAATCATCGCAATAAATAATCGGAATCGGACAACCCCAGTAGCGTTGCCGCGACACGCCCCAGTCGCGCAAGCGATAGTTTACTGTTTTTCGTCCCTTTTTATGTTCGCTCAGGAATTCCACAATGGCATCGAATGATTCTTCCGAAGTCAGTCCATCAAACTGAGCTGAATTAATCAGTATGCCTTTTTCCGTATAGGCTTTTTCCTGCACATTGATATTGTGTGCGACTGTTTCATCCGCCGACGTGATGACCTGTTTAATCGGTAATTTATATTTTTTGGCGAATTCCCAATCGCGCTCATCATGAGCAGGAACCGCCATAACCGCGCCAGAACCATAACTCATCAACACAAAATTGGCGACCCATACTGGAACGCTTTCTCCCGTGATGGGATGAATCGCGCAATAACCGGTGGCAACGCCCTTTTTTTCCATGGTGGCCATTTCTGCTTCGCTGGCCTTCAAGTTTTTGCATTCTTCTATAAATGCTTGCAGATCGGGGTTTTCGACAGCCGCCCTTAGTGCTAACGGATGTTGTGGCGCAATAGCGAGATATGTTACGCCCATCAAGGTGTCTGGACGCGTGGTAAAAACACTCAGCGTTTCTTCGCTGTGCTCCAGACCAAACTCAAGCTCAACGCCTTCGGAGCGTCCAATCCAGTTTTCCTGCATGGTGCGCACCTGTTGTGGCCAGCCATCCAGTTTTTTGACATCTTCAAGCAATTCATCCGCATAGGCGGTAATTTTCAGAAACCACTGATCAATTTCACGTTGTTCAACCAGCGCCCCGGAACGCCAGCCCCTGCCATCAATAACCTGTTCGTTGGCGAGTACGGTCTGATCCACTGGATCCCAGTTGACCGTGGCTTTTTTACGATAAACCAGCCCTTTTTCCAGTAATTTTAGAAAAAACCACTGTTCCCAGCGATAATAGTCCGGTTTACAGGTCGCCAGTTCGCGAGACCAGTCATAGGCAAAGCCCATCGTTTTAAGCTGGGCGCGCATTTCCGCGATGTTCTGATCTGTCCAGGCGGCGGGCGACACCTTGTTTTTAATAGCGGCGTTTTCAGCGGGTAGACCAAAGGCGTCCCAGCCCATGGGCTGCAGCACATTTTTACCCAACATACGTTGAAAGCGGGAAATTACATCGCCAATGGTGTAGTTGCGCACATGACCCATATGCAATTTTCCGCTGGGATAGGGAAACATAGACAGGCAATAATACTTTTCCTTGTCTGGATCTTCCTTGACTTCAAAGGATTTATTGTCTTCCCACAACTTCTGAACGGCGGGCTCAATGGCTTTATGATTATATTGATCTTGCATGGGCTAGATGAAACCTCTAATTCGACTCTTTTGGTAGAGTCTCCGTATCCTTAGGGGATGCTGAGAATACCGGGGATTTTACTCAGTCGCCAGTTTTTTTGCTGATTTTGTATCACTGCTGTCCCGCTCATTAGGATAGCAGTGCCATTAGACTCTATTTTAAATCATTTTTAAACTTCTAGATTAAATTTAGACATGAAATATTGATCTTAACAGTTAACATCCCATGACGGAGTTCGTAGCCAGCAGACTTTGGTTTCTTTTTTACACCAGCCAAAGGCTACGAGTTACTTTTCTCTCTTTGGCAAGAGAAAAGTAACCAAAACGTGTGCAAACCAAGAAAGCGCCACCCTCTAAAAGCCTCCTGCGGAACATTGCGTTTGTTTGGCGCGTCCATGCGCCAAACCCGTTGGGCTACGCATTAAATTGCTCCCGGCAATTTAATCTCGTATTTTATGGGGTCGAAGGA
>JANTHA010000192.1 GCA_024762625.1 Thiotrichaceae bacterium | reverse complement strand
AACAACTCCATCAGGTCGAAAATTTCGGTGGCGTTATTGGATTCCACACCGTTCTTTTCTGCGCCTTCCATGAAAATTGAGCGCTGTTTAGCCATTTCCTCCGGCTTCTTCTTGCCCATCGCGCGCCGCAACATATCTGCTCCGCCTAGCGAGTAGCCAGCGAGCACCTGCGCGATCTGCATTACCTGCTCCTGATAGACGATTACCCCGTAGGTGGGCTTGAGTATCGGCTCCAGATCAGGATGCGGATAGGTGACTTTGGCGACGCCTTTTTTTCGATTCACGAAATCATCAACCATGCCAGACTGTAGCGGGCCGGGACGATACAGCGCCACCAGCGCGATAATATCTTCGAACACATCCGGCTCCAGGCGCTTTATCAGCTCTTTCATGCCATGCGATTCCAGCTGAAATACCGCGGTGGTTTTTGCGGCCTGTAACAGCTCGAAGGATTTTTTGTCATCCAGTGGAATATCTTCAATGCGGATTGGCGCTTCGCCTTTCGCGGCGCGCTGCTGGTTAATGCTTTTAATCGCCCAGTCGATGATGGTGAGATTGCGCAGCCCCAAAAAGTCGAACTTGACCAGCCCCACCGCCTCGACATCGTCCTTGTCAAACTGAGACACGACGCTGCCGCCGCCTTCTTCGCAGTAAAGCGGGGTAAAATCAACCAGTTCACTGGGCGAGATCAATACGCCGCCTGCATGCTTGCCGACATTGCGCGTCAGGCCTTCGAGCTTCAGCGCCAGATCCATGAGCGCCTGGACTTCCTCATCCTCATCGTAGAGCTGCTTGAGATCCGGCTCCTGATCCATCGCCTTGGTGAGCGTCATTTTCATCTCGAACGGAATCAGTTTGGCGATACGATCCACAAAGCCATAAGGATGATTCAGTATGCGCCCCACATCGCGCACCACCGCCTTGGCCGCCATGGAGCCGTAGGTAATGATTTGCGACACCTTCTCGCGGCCATAGCTGCGCGCCACGTAGTCGATGACCAGATCGCGCTTATCCATGCAGAAGTCGATATCAAAGTCAGGCATGGAAACCCGTTCAGGGTTCAAAAAACGCTCGAACAGCAGATCGTATTTGAGCGGATCAAGATCGGTAATCTTGAGCGCATAGGCGACCAGCGAACCCGCACCCGAACCACGACCGGGGCCAACCGGGATGTCATTATCCTTGGACCATTGTATAAAGTCGGCGACGATCAAAAAATAGCCGGGGAAGCCCATATCATTGATCACGTCCAGTTCGGTTTGCAGACGCTCGTCATAAGGTTTGCGGATTATTTCAAAATCGTCCGCGGCGCGGTCAAACAACTGGTCAAGACGCTGCTCCAGCCCTTCCTTTGAAAGCTTGCTGAAATATTCAGCCTCGGTCATGCCCTCGGGTATCGGGAATTCAGGTAAAAAGTTTTTACCGAGACGCAGCTCCACGTTGCAACGTTTGGCAATTTCCAGGGTATTTTGAATCGCTTCGGGAATATCGGAAAACAGTTCGATCATTTCCTCGGCGCTACGCAGATATTGCTGCTCGCTATAGAGTTTGGGGCGGGTAGTATCATCCAGCGTGTAACCGCTGTTGATACAAACCCGCGCTTCGTGTGCTTCAAAATCATCCGGCTCAAGAAAACGCACATCGTTGGTGGCGACTACCGGGGTCTGGGTCGCCTCAGCAAGCGCCGCCACGGCGTGAAGGTACTCGTTTTCACCCGCTCTTCCGGTGCGCTGCAATTCCAGGTAATAGCAATCCGGGAAGACCTTGCGCCACTCCTCAAGGCGGGCTCTCGCCAGCTCGTTGTTGCCCGAGAGCAACGCATGACCCACATCGCCATCGCGCGCGCCGGATAGCGCAATCACGCCTTCGCTGTATTCGGCAATCCAGTTGCGTCGAACCCGCGGCGTTCCGAGCTTTTGCCCTTCCATGTAGGCCCGCGAAATCAATCGGGTAATATTGTGATAACCATCGTTATTCCGGCACAACAGGATCATGTGATACAACAGCGCTTCGTCATCTTCATCCTGCAACAAAACATCCACGCCAAAAACCGGCTTCAGGCCCTCAGCGCGCGCCGCCTTGTAAAATTTGACCATGCCGAACAGATTATTCTGATCGGTCATGGCAACCGCAGGCATGCCCCCGGCTTCCACTGCGGGCATTAACTGCTTGATGCGAATGGTGCTATCGACTAACGAATATTCGGTGTGTAAACGGAGATGGACAAAACTCATTATTTATCAATTCTGGCGGCGGGTTTGATGGTAAATTTTAAATTAATTTTTAACATTTTTTAAAACGCAATAACATTCTAACAGGAATTAAAGATTATTTTTTGTTAGTCTCAGAAATAACAAATAGATGATTTGCAAACGCTAGTTGCTTGCCCCAGAAAAAAGGAAATCCCCCATGAATGATTCACTGAAAACACGCCAAAAAAGAATAAAACGACTATTAATTACTGTATCCGGTCTGCTCATGATTTCAAGCCTTTCCTTTGTAAGCATCGCCATACCGAGCCTTGCGCAGGCCGAAGAAGCTGCTCAGTCAAAGCCAGCAGAAAAAACCGCATCCGCGACGGAAACCGTCAGTGAAGAAACAACGCCAACGCATCACAAACTGATTATCCAGGTGAGCACCAATGACATACGCGTGCAGCAAACGGCGCTCAACAATGCTATCAACCTGCAAAAATACTATGGCATGGATAACATTGATATCGAGATCGTCGCCTACGGGCCAGGCCTCAGAATGTTAACAACAAATCACACTCTTGCGCCGCGCGTAAGCAGCCTGATCTATCAGGATATCCGCTTCAGCGCCTGTGGCAACACCATGCACGCTATCAAGGAAAAAACCGGCTTCATGCCCAAGCTGGTTGAAGGCGTTGAAACAGTCAGAGCCGGCGTTGCGCGGATTATCGAATTGCAGGAACAGGGTTACAGTTATGTAAGGCCTTGAAGTCATTTACTTGACCTAGGTAAAGGGAAAAGTAACGCAACTGATCTATGCTTGCCTCTCAAAAATGTGGATTTACAGGCATGAATAGAGAAATTTTAAAATCAGGCATACTTGCAATTCTAAGCAGTTTTATCTTTACCAATCACTACGCCGACACATCACAACAGGCAGATCAATTGAACCAGCGTTGCGCCCCTTGTCATGGGCTTTTTGGTCAGGGAACATGGGGGGAAAACGCCCCCAGGCTAGCAGGCTTACCCGCATGGTATCTGGCAAAAGCCACTAAAGATTATAAAAAGGATGCGCGTAAAAATGTGTTGATGGTAGAAGTTTCCGGCCTGAAAGAAATAACAGATAAAGAAATTGACCGCTTGGCTAAGTGGCTTTCTAAGCAAGAGATCAATAAAGACCCTGCCTATGATATAGAAACAACAGCGGATGATGTCTTGGCAGGCCAGGAAAAATTTAACGCTGACTGCAAATCCTGTCATTCAAAAAATGGTTACGGCAAGAAGAAAAAAGATGCACCGCCGCTTGCAAGCCAATATCCTGCTTATTTACTCGCCAGCATCAAGGCTTTTTTTCATAAAGACCGTTACCATGACAATGACCCGATTGACGACACATTTGATGATATTTCCGATATTCAGGTGCGCAACATTATGGCCTGGATGGCTCAACTTGATAATAAAAAACAGCAGTCAGGTTTTGTATTTAAACCCTCATCCTTACCTGAATCAGTCAGCAACACAAGTGGTTATACTATCGACAGCATACAACAAACCATCATCAGTATATTGGCTGAAAAAAATGTCACGATGCGCCAGGCTATTGCTGCGATGCGCGCCAGGGCTGAAGAAATCGGCGTTCCTTTAATACCGGAGAAAATAGCGAAATCCACCAAACTCGCCAATGTCATGGAACAGAGCTATTGTGCGCCACGCCATTATAAAGAACTAATAAAAGTAGCGCCAATTATTGCAAATTATGACCCTTGCCAGGTGACGCTGGTAAAGAACAATAATGAAATACGCCTAATGACGGTAAACCTCGACATGCTGATTAATGCAAAACAGCTGCCGCCAAAAGCCCAGCATACCGCCATTCTTATTAATCAGGACATGCTGGCTATCATGCAGTCAGGTAGAACAGGCAAAGTAGTAGAGAAAACAAAAACCATGGAAAATATTTCAATTCCACTGATTCCAAAAAAGAATACTTCTATTAAGCAGGAATGAAAAAGCCTCCCTAATATAATAAAAACATAAATAAAAGGGAGACTTTTAACTTTAAAGAACAATAAGCCCTTGCTTATTTCAAACCTGAAAGATACTCGGCAATAGCCGCCAGATCATCATCAGAAATGCCTGCAACGATCCCTTTCATGACTGCAGTCTGCCCATTATTACGCGCGCCGCTTTTAATATCTTTCATCTGCTCTAACAGATATTCCTTAGGCTGACCCGCAACCTTTGGATAGGTCGGCATAATAGGCGTTTTCGCATCAGCGCCATGACAGGCCACACAACCTTTTGCGGTATACAATGCAGC
>JANTHA010000191.1 GCA_024762625.1 Thiotrichaceae bacterium | reverse complement strand
AGCTTGTAAATCCTCATTGGAAAACAGCAGACGTTGAATCGCTTCTGTTTTCATACCGCTTAGTTCTACGAGTAGTTGAATTTGTTGTTCCTGCGTTAATTGCGCCCATCCGGGATGGGTGTACGCCATCTTTTTCATGAGGGATTGGCGGGCGCTGTTTATCAGACGTTTTTTTTGATTATGTTTCCAGTAATAATTTCCGCTGCTGCGGATATGTTCATTGAGGCTGCGACGGTCTTCCGCTTGTCTGGGGATTAGCGGACCAAAGCGTTGAGCGTTGCGCCACAGCCAGAATAGCAACAACAGCGACAACGAAACCAGCAAGGCCCAGCCGTGTCGCCACATTAAGCTCCACAGAGAAGGCATTTCATCGTTATTGATTAGCCAGACGGCGGCGGGCTGGCTTAGCGCCGGGTGTAGTCCGTGAACCAGATGCCAGAGTATTTCGGCGTGGTCTGATTTTTCCAGTGGGTAGTTTTTGATAAACTCAAGATCAGAAACCAGCGTGACCATGCCTTTGCCAATGTGTTGGCGGATGATGAAATTATGCCCGTTGATTTTTATTTGTTCGGATTGTGAAAAGCGGCTTTTATCCAGAAGCAATGGGCGAAACCAGTCGCTTTGAATTTGTAACTCCCGGTCAGAGCCTTTTATTCTAATGGGGTGTTTCTTACGCCTGATTTCCCGAGCGCTAAGCATATCCATGAAATCCGGGTTGTTTTCAATGTTTGCCTTGTCTGCTTCGTTTGCTTCGTCTTCTTCGTCTTCTTCGTCTTCTTCGTCTTTCTCTTCATCTATATTTTTATCATTTTCATTGTTTTCGTTTACTTCGGATGACTTGTCAAAGTAGCTATTGAAGGAAACTCGTTTGCCGGTTTTTATACCGAGCAGCCGTTGCAATGGATCGCGGCTTTCGCGTTTAGCGAGTATTGCATTCATTTCTTTTTGACGTTTATTTTTTTGCGTCTTTTGCGTCTTTGGTTTTTCGGTCTGGGATTTTTGCTTATCCTCGTCTTCTCCGAAATAGGTCCAGTCCGTGGTAGAGCGGGCGACTAAATGACCGCCGGATTTTACCCAGTCCATGAGCTTGTCGATTCTGCGGCTGGAAAGCGACGAACGGCTGCTGGTAAGCACAATCACGGTATCGCTGTCCGGCAAATCACCCACGCCTTGCAGGCTGTCCTTACTGATCGCCGGGATGCCCATGCGTTTTAAAAACAGGCGTGCAGCGTACAGCGGGTTTTTGCGCGCTTCGCCGCGCAGGCCTTCATGGATGGTGATTTCCTTGTATTCGTGGGTCTGGTAGAAATTGTAAACCGCCATGCCGACCACAAACAGGCTCAGCAGTACAATCAGGAACGCCGTTTTTTTATTCATCAAGCGGCCTTGTGCGTTTTACTGGCGGGATCAGCGGAATGCGCCGTGAAGTCGCTGGCCCAGCGGTTAAATAGCGTTTGCATGGCGTTTTCCATTGCATCATCCGGCCTGCGGTGCGCATAGGCGATATAACGCCATTGGCGGGTGAGCAGCTTGAGGTAGGATTGCTTTTGCGGCGTAATTTTTTTGGCGGCGTGTTTGAGCACATCGCCCTCGGTAAAGCTATCCTGAAGCTGTACGTTTTCCTGATTGATCAGCTGCGCCAGCGCGCCGCGGTACAACAGGCTCAGCGATTCGCGGTGTTTGTTTTCTCGCCAAAGCTTGCGCGCGCTGGCGATAATATCATCGGGCAGGGATTCCGGGCGTACGTCCATGCCAAACATGATGTCTGGCGCCGTGTAACTTTCTTTTTTCCTGCTCGAACCCTGAAACAGATGTAACCAGCGATCACGGAAGACATAAAGCAGAGCGATTCCGATGGCGATGGCGATCCACAGACTGGATTCCAGTAAAGTGGCGATTAGTTTGACGACAGGCTCAAGCCAGTCGAAGAGCCAGTCCATATTGCTTTCCGCCTGCTTTGTTTGCTTTCGGGGTTTTGTTACCCAGCGCATCACCTTCTTTTTGTCGTCCAGGTTTTTGTTTTTCATCACTTCCTGGATGACGTGTTTTGAATCCTGTGGCGGTTTGCGTTCATTGGCGAGTGTTTCTGATGTGGGCGTTTCGCCTTGAATTTCGTCGGCGGAAACCGGGGAGGGCAGGATGGCGAGTTGAGTCGCGGCAAATAGCAAGACTGCGGCCATCCCCGTTTTTGCCAGCATTTCAAACCGCTGGCTCATTTTTCTGAAATCAAGCTCAATGTCCCAGGCTTCCAGCTGGGTGCGGCGGTTAATATACAGTGAAAAATTTCCCGCGATATAAAAGGGGTGTAAAAAGGTCACGACCAGCACATAAAAGCCGACATTGAGTAACGCAATCCAAAGTTGCGCAGTTTCGCTATTGCGGCTACCGCTGAAAACGCCATCCAGAAAATCGCCGGCGATTTGCGGCGGAATAAACATTATCAACAAAACGAACAGTGAAAGCAGCAGTATCAGTTCCATCAGCCACATGCAGATGGTGAGCCATACCGCCTGGGAATGGGCCGCCACATGCAATACGCGCTGGCGTTCTGCACGTTGTTTTCCTCGCAGTTGCTCCAGTTGCCAGATGGGCAGGTTGAAACCGCGCGACAGTGAAAAGCGCCGCAAGGTCATGCTCTGGAAGAAACCCGTGTTCCAGATCAGTGAGGGCAGCGCCCTGAGCGCCTGTGTCGCGTTGAGCTCATCATTAAACAGCTTGTGGCTGATAATGTGCAGCACCAGACGATCATACAAGGGCTTGAACCACCAGAATATGAGGCCGATGATCCAGTATTGCTCTACGGGAAAGAATAGAAACAGCGGAAGGGCGATGCACAGGGTGAGTATGCCAAGTGGAAGATAAATTGCCTTCCACCATTCCTGCACCATCAAAAAACCAAGATCCACGGCCTCCCAGACGCTGCGCAGTCGGATGTCAGCGGTGATCTGGTCAAGCTTCATGTGGTTTTCCTGTTGCTTGATCGCGGCCAACAAACCAGAAATAGACGCCAACCAGGGACCAGAGAAGCGCGCCCACCAGATATTTAATCCAAACCGGCAACACCATCGACGACCAGAACGCTTCGATAAAGGCGGCGATGATAAACATGGCTGCGACGCCGTACATCATGGTGATGGCGATTTTACCGTTATCCAACAGCGCCCGTTTGCGGGACTTACGACCCGGCATGATGAGCGCGCGCGCCAGAATCAAACCGGCTGCGCCCGATAGTACAATGGCGTTCAATTCAAATGCGCCGTGGCCGATGACAAAACCATAAAGCGTATCAATGTAACCAATATGGGTTAGATGGCCGAAAACAGCGCCGATAAATATGCCGTTGAACAGGGTGAAAAACAAGGTGCCGAGTCCGAATAACAGACCGCCTGCAAACACTTGAAAGCCGATGCCCGTGTTGTTTTTAATATAGTGTCCAAACATGTAGATGTCGGAATCCGATTCACGCTCCCTGCCAAGCCGGTCGTGCAGTTCAGGGTCATACATATCTTCGATATTCCTGAGCTGATCGCCATCAATCAGGCTGTAAATCAGATCAGGATAAAATTGCAGAATAATTATAAGCGCCAGAAAGGGGACATAAAACAGTGCGGCTGCGATGCTGACCACGCGCCATTCCCGGCGCACCAGCGCAGGGAAGCCGCCTGCGAAGTATTGCGCAATATCCCGCCATAAGTGCGTGCGCGTGCTGTATAGCGCCTGATGGCCGCGCACCACCAGTTTGTTCAGTCGTTCGACCAGAATCGGGCTATAGAGCCTTGAATTCGCCAATGCAAAATGGTGGCAAATCTGACGATAGGCATGAGGCATGTCGATTTCCGGCGGTTTTTCAGGCGGATTTTTCTTATTGTTTTTTTGCCAACGGGATAAGGCCTGATAATCTAGCCAGCGCTCAAAATCGCGCCACAGTTTTTCGTGCTTTTGCACAAATTGCGTTTGCTTGACGGCGCTCATTAACGGTTCCCCATGATCCAGCCCGCGATGCCGAGTAGCTTTTGTGAAGCGCCTGATCGTGTTTTCCGGGGCGCATCGCCTAACAGCGCGCCGCTGAGTAAGGCCAGTTCTTCGGCGCGTTCTCTGGTCAGGTAGGCGTAACGTTGATGAAAGCGTATCAGCGCCTGTTGCTCGGACAGTTGCAGGGCCACCGGCGGCGCAAGCGGAGCAACCCCGGTTTGATCCAGAGTCAGCGGATATTCCAGCGGTTTGTGTATTACCACGGTTCCCGCTACTCTATCGCCAAGGCGTTGGAAACGACGCGACAACAGCATGCTGACAAACGCAAATCCATACAGAACAGGCAGGAAATCAACAAAACGCAATAAATTGCGGATAACCGAAGCAGCGGGGGTAATTGGACTTGCGTTTTCCATGACGACAGTCAGATTAAAGCTTTTTTTGCCTGGGGTTTGGCCATCTTTGAGTAGTTCATAATAAACAGGGTAAAACCATTCAATCAAGAAGGTTAGGATCAGCGCAATGCCGAGTCCGGTATTGC
>JANTHA010000190.1 GCA_024762625.1 Thiotrichaceae bacterium | reverse complement strand
ATTGGCGCGGCGAACTGATTTTCGATGAAAAATAAAAAAACTGTCCTATACTCCTGAGATATATGAATAAAAAGCAGGTTATTTTTATCTGTTATTCAACGGGTTTCCTTACGGAGGGAGAGACTGATGATCAGCTATCTTGCATCTTGGGAGAAATTGCAATCTAATAAAATCAACGTCTTATTATTTATTCTTATAGTATTTATTGAGGTTTCTCCAGTTCAATACGCACATGCCGAGTGGGTTGAATTTGTTAACGACGCCTCGCTTGAGGTGATACACAACGATAATATTAACAGTTCCGCATTTGCAGCGGATGAGGAGCCCGATACCTTTATTCGGCCGTCGTATACCTTCGGGCGTTTCTATCAGGCCAGCGACCTCACACGCTTGCGTTTTACCGTGGATGCATCGGCAAGAAAGCATGATAAGTTTGATAAGCTCGATTCTGTAGATCTAAGCGCCAACGTCATCGCGCACCATAAATTTGGCGTGGGTTTTGAAAAACCATGGTTGCGCGCCAAGTTGTCTGTAGGCCGTCGTGATGCCGACGTTGCTATCCGCGATAGTACGCTGTATGAAGTCGGTTTGGCGACCGGGCGGCGTTTTGGCGAAAGGCTCAGCGGCCAGATCGGAGCGCAATACAACAGCCGCAATGGCGGCTCCGGCGTCATCGCCGCACCGGGCAAGCCGAGCAATGTGTTTGATATCGAAAATACCAGCCTGACGCTTGGCGTGGGCTATCTGCTCAGTCAACGCTTGCAGTTATCAGCGGCTTTTACACACCGCAATGGCGAATTTGTTTCGGCCTGCACCGTCGGTAATGTCGGAAACGTACTGGACAGGGAAAAAGATAATGTCAGGGCGATAACGCTGGATGATGTATTTGGCGGCTGTGTTTACCGTCTGGACGGCAATGCCAACGCGATAAAACTCCAGGCCAGCTACGCGCTGGGGCGGCATGCTTCGTTAAATCTGGGCTATCAAAAACACAAGGCCAAGGCCGACGTGCTGGATTATGATTCGGCGCTGTGGAATATTTCATTCATGTATAGTCGATAAGTGAATAGATAAATGAGTAGATAAGTGAAGAGAATCAACATGAATACATCATTAAAACATTTGACCATACTAAAACCGGTATTATTGTTTTTGTTGATCAGCGCTTATGCGCAAGCTGTTTTGGCCGCGCAATTGAGCGTATCCGTGAGCGATGCAAAAGGCAATAAAATGAAGGATGTGGTGGTGTTTCTTGAGCCGCAATTCGAGATTAAAAATGCGCACAAGCCGGTGGACAAATTGATTGATCAGCGCGATAAGGAGTTCATTCCGTATGTCACAGCTGTTCAGGCGGGCACTTCGATACGCTTTCCGAATAACGACCGGATTCGCCACCATGTGTATTCTTTTTCACGGTCAAAATCATTTGAAATACCGCTTTATAAGGATGTTGAGCCCAAACCGGTTTTATTCGCCAAACCCGGCGTCGTACCTTTGGGCTGCAATATTCATGACTGGATGAAGGCGTATGTTTTTGTCAGTAAAACGCCTTATTTTGCCGTGACGGACGCCAACGGTAAGGCGCAAATCAGCGACTTGCCGGCCGGGAAATACCTCGCAAAGCTGTACCATCCCAGATTAAAAAACTGGCATCAGCAGCAAGGTAAAAGCGTGCAACTGGATGATCAAAACAAAAGGGCCGCATTGGACATGAAAATGGGTCAAATGAAAAAGGTCTTTAGCGCGTTTCGTCCGCCAACCGGCTTTGGCGCGTCGGCTTATCGCTGATACAGGTGTGAGCAGGTATGACATGGGCTTGATTGATTTCAGTCAGGGATTTTGCTGTCAGATTTATTCCAGCGCCAGACGCTTCATCAGGTAGCACAGGCAGTCCTGGCGAATGATGTTTTCATCCAGCGTCAGCATCGCGGGCATCAACGGTTTTTTCAGTATGATCTGATGGTTTTTCACCTCAAAGAGTTCATCGGTGATGTCCTGTTCATGTTCATCCAGCGCCTGCAGATTGGCGTTGTTGCGCGTTTCGGCAAACACGGTTTCGCCGCTTAATTCGGAAAAATTCAGTTTTTCGAGTTCGGGATGAAAATGGATGTCAACGTCCTGCCGCGTGAAACTGAACGTTGTCTCTCTGGGCACAATGACGCGCGCCACGGTTTGATAAATGTCGATGTCCTTGCTTTCTACAGGATGTGAGTCCAGATCATCCAGATGCAGTACGGTTTCAACATAATCGGCGGCATGCTTAATGCCGTGAGGCTGGTGTGGCTGGCCGCATTCCAGGGTGATGGAGGGGCAGTATTCCGCCATCGCCATGGATTGTACGCCTTTTGGCGTTTCGAAAAAGACCACGGTGCGCGAGAATAAAGCAGCGAGTTTGAAAAAGCGCGGCTCCAGCCGGTTGATACAGCCGTAATGAGGATTTTTTCCGGTATTGTTGTGAATATCAATGCTGGCGAAAGGTTTGTGTTGCGCCACAACATCGACAACGTTTTGCATCAGTCGCGTTTCTTCGCACTCAGGGTGGTCGCCTCCTGGCCAGACTCGGTTGTAATCCGGTTGTCCTTTAAGTCTTCTGAGGCCTTTTTTGCTGGCTTCAATATTGCCGAAGAAAATGATCATGGAGCGCGGTAGTTGATGATGCGGCTGGCTGTATTTTCTGAGTAATTGCTGAATCGCCAGAAAGCCGGTGTCTTCGTTAGCGTGCAATAATATGGATACAAACAGCGGATGCTTGTGTTTGCCTTCGACAAAAAGCAGGGTGGGTTGATCAAAAACAGTGTGAATATCGGTGCTGTTTTTGATTTCAAGCAGCGCCTCTGGCAGATCATGAATTTGGTTTAGTTTTAGCATTTTTTTGTGTTTCCAGCCCTGTGATTTCAGCTTAATTGTCCCTTGCTTAATGTTCCCAGATTAATGTTGCCAAGTGTGCACGGGTAAATTTTGATGTTGATGACTCAGATAATCCTTGATCAACGCCTGTGGATCGCCATGAGTTTTGCGCGCATGGTCAATCTGCCAGATGGCGCCGGTTTGTCCTGATGCACAACGTTCTGCAATAATATCCAGATAATAATCAATGGATGATCCTTCTATTTCAAGGCTTTGCAATCCTTTCCTGGCTTTTGGAATTAAGCGTTCAATTATGAGTTTTTTCAAGTCAATCCCTGCATGGCGCTGTCGTTCCCAGACTATCTCCGCCTCAAGACCCTTTCTGGCGGCCAGGTAGAAGTTGTGTCTGGCTTGTTCAAAGGGCATTATATGTTTGCCCGGTTCCCTGTTTTCTGCGAGTTCCTGACATAGACTTTGCGTCAAACCATAGAAAAACGCTGCATTGGCGATCATGTCCACCATACTGGGCCCTGCGGGCAAAATGCGATGCTCGATGCGCACATGTGGCGTTCCATCCGCGTCAAAACCAACCAAAGGTCTGTTCCAGCGCCAGATAACGCCATTGTGCAGGCGCAAATGACTAAATTTCTCAGGCTCATCCTCAAACAACATGGGCAGTAACACCGGAAAATCCTGTACATTCTCTGTAAAGCACTCAGCAATTGAATCTTGCGCGTAGCCTGTTCCAAAACTGACCCGCTTGAACCCGCTGCCGGTGTCTACGGATTGTTCAAACAGCGGAATGCGGGTTTCCTGCCAGAGTTGTTTGCCAAACAGAAAGGGTGAATTAGCCGCCAGTGCCATGAGCGGCGCAGAGGCGATAATGGATGCATTATAGTAATGGTGCGCCAGTTTCCAGGGCGTTTGCAGATGAATCTGAAATGACGTTGTTGCGGCCTCCATCATTACCGAATCCTGGGTCAATTGCAAAGAATCGCATCCCTTGATATCAAGGCTCAGTGGTTGATGTCGGCGCGCCGCGAGAATGATCTCGTTGAGCGCCTTATAGCGCTTCATGGCCGACATGTTGCGGGTGTTGCAATCACTCGCTTGCAGGCTGGGCAATGTGCCGATCAGCGCAATGGCCGTATTCATCTGTCCGGCTGCCTTGTCTGCATCCTTAAACACGGCGAGTAAATCCTGCTCAAAGCGCTTTAGCGCATCATCCCGGAGCGGAAGCGGCTCGTTGTTCAATTCAATATTGAATCTGGCCAGTTCGGGCGTCGCCAGCGGATTATCAAAAATTTTGAAAAATTGTTCATTGAGCGGGGCGGGACGCATGTTTTCATCAAGCAGCCAGGCCTCTATTTCAAACCCGCCAACCGGTTTACTGGATGAAAACTCGCCATTAGCCAGCTTTTTCTTGAGAAGCGCTGTTTCAGCTTGTAGTCGCTTTCCAAATTGACTGGCTTCTTCGCTTGTGAAATGCGCATGTGTGACTTCTTGACCCATCGTTGCATCTTAATCAATTTGCCCGATAAAACAAACGGATTTCTTGGTTGTGCGGTAGTTAGATTCCGATCGGTTCACAAGCGGATGGCGTGCTGTGCGGCTTATGTTACTATTCATTCCATGGCGCAACTCCCTGAAAAACTACTGCAACAGATGACGCAGGCTGAATTCTAC
>JANTHA010000189.1 GCA_024762625.1 Thiotrichaceae bacterium | reverse complement strand
GTTAGCGAGCTTACCATTTTGTTTTCTAAAAATGGATAACTCGATTTAAGGCTTTATTATAACCTTGTCCAGGATTGGCGTATTTATCAAGCCATTTGCTGATTTACAAAATCCCAGTTGACCAGATTCCAGAAATCTTCAACATAGGCCGGGCGCGCATTGCGTTTGTCGATGTAGTAGGCGTGCTCCCAGACATCAATCGTGAGAACCGGATGTTGTCCATCGGATAGCGGACAGCCGGCATTGCCGGTGTTCACGATTTCAACGGAACCATCGTCGTTCTTGATAAGCCAGGTCCAGCCCGAACCGAAATTGGTCACGGCGGAGGTGGAGAATTTCTCTTTGAAATCAGCGAATGAACCAAACGCGGCGTTAATCGCATCGGCGATGGCGCCTGTCGGTTCGCCGCCAGCGTTTGGCGCCAGGCAGTTAAAGTAAAAAGTGTGGTTCCAGACCTGCGCGCCATTGTTGTAAATGCCGCCTGCAGGCGCTTTCTTGATGATGTCTTCCAGCGACATATCGGCAAATTCGGTGCCTTCGATCAGGTTGTTCAGGTTAGTGACATACGCCTGATGGTGCTTATCGTGGTGATAGTCTAAAGTCTCAGCTGAAATGTAGGGTTCCAGCGCATTCTTTTCATAAGGTAAATCTGGTAATTCGTGTGCCATGTTTCCTCCTTGGAAATAATTCTGTTTGCTTATGGACGCCTCTATTAATTAGGATGTTCGTTCGAGTTCAGGGCGGATGGATTTCGAGAACCTCAATGTATCAATGTATAAGTCATACATGAGGATCGCAGAAATTCATCCAACGCAGAAATCGGGCGAAAAGACAATTAATGGAGATGCCCTTATGATGAATCAACGGCGCTAGCCTATGTTAAACTGTTGGCGACTTCAATAGATCATAGTAAAAATAGTGAAATATTTTGGAGAAACAGAATGGGATAAGCGCTTCATGAAAGGCTTTAATCATGCTTGATCTGTTTACCGATAAAGACACGAACTGGCTGCCATATGATGGCGAGGTTTACTACCAGCCGGACGCCTTGACGCGCGCGTCGGCGGATCGTTATTTTCAGCGTCTCATGGAATTGACTCCATGGAAACCGGATGAAGCGATCATTTACGGTAAACATGTCGTTACAGCGCGCAAGACTGCCTGGTATGCGGATCAGCGCGCCACCTATACCTATTCCGGCGTAGCGCGCCAGGCTTTGCTCTGGAATGATGATCTGCGCGATCTGAAAGAGCGGGTGGAAAAGCTGACCGGGGAGTCCTTCAATGGCTGCCTGTTGAATCTATATCACAACGGCGGCGAAGGCATAGGCTGGCATGCGGATGATGAAAGCGCTCTACGCAGCGGCGCCATGATTGCCTCACTAAGCCTTGGCGCGGCGCGTAAATTCGTATTTAAACACCGGCGCAGCGGGGAGAAAGTGTCAATCCTGCTGGAACCCGGCAGTCTGCTGCGGATGCAGGGCGAGACCCAGCAGCACTGGTTGCATACCCTGCCGAAAACCGTACGCGTCAGGGAGCCGCGTATTAATTTGACGTTTCGGCAAATGAATCTGTTTGCGTAACTTTTCAGCATATTCATCTTTTGTCCCGCGTAAGCTAAAAATGCGGCGTTATTTTCGTACTCAAATGATCACATATTTGATATATGCTCACATTTTCCGTGCGAAAATGCCTTGATGCTAAAGCAAAAAAGAATCGCTGAAGCTACTTCTAAACTGAACCAAAATCTAAACACGCTGAATGATTACTTGTTTGGTGATAAAACCGTTTGAACGCATCCTCTGCTGTGTTTTAATCTAGGCTGATCCAAACACAGGAAGAAAAAGCATGTGCGGAATTTGCGGCGAATACAGGCTGGATGGCGGCCTGCCTGATTTAAACCATATCCAGTTGATGATGAACAAGCTGGAAAAGCGCGGGCCGGATCACGCCGGGACGTTTTCCGATGGCGCACTGGCCTTTGGCCATCGTCGTCTGTCGATTCTGGATTTGTCCGAAAAGGGCAATCAGCCGATGCTTGACCCGGACTTGAGTCTGGCGCTGGTGTTTAACGGCACCATTTATAATCACCCGGAGTTGCGCGAACAATTAACTGCCAAAGGGCATCGTTTTTTCTCAACGGGCGATAGTGAAGTCATTTTAAAAGCCTATGCCGAATGGGGCGAGGATTGCGTGAAACGCTTTCTCGGCATGTTCGCCTTTGCGATCTGGGACTTGAAAGCCAGAACGCTGTTTATGGCGCGCGACCGCATGGGCATCAAACCCTTGTATTATGCCTTTACTGATAAGGGCTTGCGGTTTGCCTCCAATACACAGGCGCTACTGGCAAGCAACGCGCAGGGCGAAATAGACACTTCCATCGACAAGGCGGCTTTGCATCATCTGTTTACCTTGCATGCGGTTGTGCCCGCGCCGATGACGATACTGAAAGGCGTCCGTAAGCTGCAACCGGCGCATAGCCTGCTGATCAGGGAAAATGGCGAGCAAACACTGAGTCGATACTGGGAGCTGAACGCCACCCGCCCCAAACAGGAGCGCACGGATCAGGAATGGATCGACGCTATCCATGAATCCCTGAAAACCGCCGTGCGCCGCCGCAATGCAATCTCGGACGTGCCGGTGGGCGTCCTGTTATCCGGCGGTCTTGATTCAAGCCTGCTGGTTGGCTTGCTGGATGAAATCGGCATAGAACATATCCGCACCTATAGCATCGGTTTTGACGACCAGCCCGAAGAAAAGGGCAGCGAGTTTGAATTTTCAGACGCCGTGGTTGAGCGCTTCAAAACAGATCACCACAAAATACACATCCCCAACGAACAGACGCTGAAACGTCTGCCCGAAGCCATCTCCGCAATGGCAGAACCCATGTTTGGTCAGGATGCCATTGGCTTTTACTTGTTGTCAGAGCAAGTCGCCAAAGACGTCAAGGTGGTGCAATCAGGGCAGGGCGCCGATGAAGTATTCGGCGGTTATTTCTGGTACGAAAAAATGAATCAGGCAAAGGGAACGCCGCTGGAGCGCTTCAGGCCGTTTTATTTTGATCGCGACCATGAGGAAATGGTGGAAATGCTCACGCCCGACTATGTAGACAGGGACTACACCGCTGACACCATGCGTGAGCTGCTCGAAGCGCCCGGCGCAGACACCTTCATCGACGCCGTATTCCGCGCCGACACCACCATGCTGATTGTGGACGACCCGGTTAAACGCGTTGATAACATGACCATGGCGCACGGCCTGGAGGCGCGCGTACCGTTTCTGGATCACCAACTGGTGGAGCTCGCCGCCAGAATGCCGCCGCATTTGAAACTGCAGGATGGCGGCAAATATGCACTCAAGCAAATTGCCCGCGGCCTGATCCCCGACAGCGTGATTGACCGCAAAAAAGGCTACTTCCCCGTGCCCGCTCTCAAATTCGTGCGCGGCGAATTCCTGGAATTCATGAAAGACGCGCTGAACTCGAAAAAATGCCGCGAACGGGGTTTATATCGACGAGAATACGTCGAAAAACTGCTGGCCGCCCCCGATGCCTACCACACGCGCATACAGGGCAACAAACTCTGGCACATGGCCTTGCTGGAATACTGGTTGCAGGATAATGGCTTGTAGGCAGCGCCTGTCAATAAAACCAGTCAATGAAATATCAGGAAAAAGGCGGTTTTTATGCACGCCTTGCGAATTTGTTCGTGATATTTAACGCGAGAAAAAACAGCATATCGAAGCATCACAATTGCGCGATGGAATCCTGGACGGGTTTCAGGATGCGATTTCAGGCAACACTCAGCCACTTTCAGGTAATTCGAGCGCTGACCTGAACAGGTACAAAAATAACAAGAAGTGAAAGAAATTTATCACCACGAAGGACACGAAGAGCACGAAGGATATAAGTAGGTTGTGTTTTTCTTCGTGAACTTCACGCTCTTCGTGGTGAGTTTGTTTTAAAAAAATGTAAGTGTTTTGTTTACACTGGCTCCACTAATTCCTGACCCTATTAATTTAATATAGCGCTGTAAATGGCGTGGTTGTGTGGTTCTTATTCTGGGCGTTCTCAAAACCGGTGGTGAGTTGTTGTTTAAGTAGAGGGTATATTTCAATTGATTAATAATGTACAATAAGTTGTACTTAAAATTATTCTAAGGTTGTTATGGAAGTTCTATCTTATTCATCTTTTCGTCAATCATTAGCCAGCATGCTGGATAAAGTGAATGAAGACTCTGTGCCGATTCAAATTACCCGTAAAGGCAAGAAAGGCGCGGTGGTAATGAGTGTGGACGACTACGAGCAGTTACAGGAAACGCTATATATCTTGCAAAATAAGTCACTCTCAGCGCAGATAGAAAAATCAATCCAGACCCATGAAGCAGGTCAAGGGCGCAAGGCGGATAAGCAGGTAATGGATGAAATAAATGCCTAGAATACTTGTATTCGAGGGCGATGCCTGGGAAGCCTACGAAAAGCTTAGAAAAGACAACAAACAACTTCATGTAAAACTCTGTAAACTCATAAAAGAAATGCTTCGAGGCGACCCCGCTAGA
>JANTHA010000188.1 GCA_024762625.1 Thiotrichaceae bacterium | reverse complement strand
GGCGTCTTTGTCAGGCCAGGGAGCTCCGATATGCCGTGCGCTCAGTAGCCAGAACGGGATTGGCACGGCATGTTTTTCCAGATGATCAACTAGGCTAGGAAATGTTTCATCAAAGCGCTTATCGATCACGTCTTGTGGATACCAGATGAAATGGCCAATTCCAAGCGAAAGAAAATTTTCTCCATCGTGCCACTTCAATAGATTTTCTGGCTTTGAAGCTGTTTCATTGAAGTAGATCCGGTTACTAATCCGATAGAGTTCGTGCTCAGAAAGCCTGGGTTTTAATGCTTCTTCGGATTGTACTTTTACAACTGAAACTTGCTGTAGTGCTTTGGTCTCTTGCGTAGAACATGCCGTTAACAGAGATAAGCTGACAATAAAAAGAGAATATAGACTAGCCCGCATCATTAGCCTCAAAACAATGAAGTAAGTGATGGGATTGTATCAGAGCATAACTTGAGCAGAAGCTTAAGCGCTTGTAATTAATCGTGCCTGGCGCATGAGATTCATAGGATAACCAGATTATCGCGATGAATGACTTCTGCCTCATCTATGTAACCGAGGGCATCGATTATTTTCTGGCTGGGCAGGCCTAAAATTTTCTGGCACTCAAGGTCTGTATAGTTTGCAACGCCCAAGCCTACGGATAAACCATCTTCATTGATACAGCGCACGATATCGCCACGGCCAAACTCGCCTTCAACTTTGACAATGCCTACAGGTAACAGGCTACGGCCATTTTCTTTCATGGCCTTTTGGGCTCCTATATCAATAGTTAATGTGCCCTTAATATTGGTTTGACTGGAAATCCATTGCTTGCGGGCGGTCAGTGGTTCGCAATCAGCCGTAAGCAAAGAGCCTACATTTTCGCCCTCAAAAATTCTCCTTAAGACGTTACCCTCACGGCCTGAAGCAATAATCGTGGCTGAGCCAGAGCGTGCCGCAGCCTGGGCCGCCAATACTTTGGTGCGCATGCCGCCGGTGCCTACAACTGAACCGGCGGCTCCGGCAAAACCCAGTAGTTCGGGGTTTAGAGCGGAATCCAGTGAAATCAATCTGGCGTCTCTGTACTGACGGGGGTCTTTGTCATAAAGGCCTGGCTGGTCAGTGAGGATAATCAGCAGGTTGGCGTCAACAAGATTGGCGACCATGGCGCCCAGAGTATCATTATCGCCCAAACGGATTTCTTCCATGGCTACCGTGTCATTCTCATTGACAATCGGAATTGTACCCAGCTTCAATAAGGTGCGGAGTGTGCTGCGTGCATTTAGATAGCGGCGGCGGTTACTGAGATCATCATGAGTTAACAAGATCTGTGCTGTTTGTAATTTATACTGCTCAAAACTTTGCTGGTAGGTTTGGATTAGCCCAGCCTGACCGATAGCTGCCGCAGCTTGCAATTCATAAAGCGCTCTGGGTCGTTTTTTCCAGCCCATTCGGCTCATCCCTTCAGCCACCGAGCCGGATGACACCAGGATGACCTCTACGCCAAGGCTCCTGATGTGGGCAACTTGTTTCACCCATTGCTGAATGGCGTCTACATCCAGCCCTTCACCATCTCGGGTCAGCAAGGCGCTACCAATTTTGATGATACAGCTTTTGGTGTGATTGATGACCTCTTGACGGCTATACATCTTTATCACGCTCCAGATATTGCATGATTTGGTAACAGAGTTCACGGGTTCCCTTTCCGGTGACTGCCGAGATAAGAAAGGCTCTGCCTTCCCAGCAAAGCTCGTGTATTAACTCATCACAGAACTGTTGTTGCAGATCTTCAGGAATCAGGTCAATTTTGTTAATAATCAGCCAGCGTTCACGCTTTTCCAGTTCCTGGCTGTATTGGGCCAATTCTTTTTCGATGACACGCACAGAATTCACCGGGTTACTGGCATCAGCCGGATCAATATCGACAAGATGTAATAATAATTTAGTGCGGGACAGATGTTTGAGGAACTGGATGCCTAGTCCGGCTCCCTCGGCAGCGCCTTCCACCAGGCCAGGAATATCAGCAATGACAAAACTCTTATGAGGCTCTACATAAACCACACCCAGGTTTGGATATAGCGTAGTGAAGGGGTAATCGGCAATCTTGGGTTTGGCCGAAGAAACGGAGCTGATAAAAGTTGATTTACCAGCATTAGGCAAGCCCAATAGGCCAACATCGGCGAGAACCTTCATCTCCAGGCGTAATAGCCTGATTTCACCAGGCGTGCCGGGTTTGGATTCCCTCGGGGTGCGGTTTACTGAGCTTTTATAACGCAGATTGCCTAAGCCATGAAAGCCGCCTTTAGCGACTTGCAGTTTTTGCCCATGTAGCAGGTCGCCAATCTGTTCACCGGTTTCATCGTCATAGACAATAGTGCCGACGGGGACAGGGATGACAACGTCTTCGCCACGAGCACCCGTCATATTACGGCTTGAACCATTTTGGCCACGTCCCGCTTCAAAAAAACGAATGTGCCGGAAGTCTGCAAGTGTACTTTGGCTCTCGTCGCCTAAAAGATAGATGTCACCACCATCACCACCATCACCACCATCGGGACCGCCAAATTCGATGTATTTTTCACGACGAAAACTGACACAACCATTGCCTCCGTCTCCGGCTTTTACTTTAATTGTAGCTTCGTCAACAAATTTCATTGGAATCTGGGGTGGGAATTTGGCCGGATTATTGCAGAAGTGATGTCACAAAAAAAGCCCCGGAAGGCGGGGCTTTTTGGAGTCCTTATTGTGCCGGCTGAACTTATGCAGCGTCTGCTGGAACAATACTGATAAACTTGCGATTGCGAGGTCCTTTGGTTTCGAAGCGAACTTCGCCATCAGCCTTGGCAAACAAGGTGTGGTCTTTGCCACAGCCAACATTCTCACCAGCGTGGAATTTAGTGCCGCGTTGGCGAACCAAAATATTGCCAGCTTTAACGACCTGGCCACCAAAACGCTTAACTCCAAGACGCTTGGCATTTGAATCGCGGCCGTTACGAGTACTACCGCCTGCTTTTTTATGTGCCATATCTTCTTCTAACCTCTTCTCTTATGCAGAGATTCCAGTGATTTCTACTTTAGTCAGGTATTGACGATGACCTGTGCGTTTTTGATGATGCTTACGGCGCTTAAACTTGACTATTTCTACTTTTTTGCCGCGTTTTTGCTCCATCACTGTACCAGTTACTTTGCATCCGTCTATGTAAGGGGCGCCAATCTTAACGTCCTCGCCTTCACCAACCATGAGGATATTTTCAAAGTCTACGGCGGCGCCTTCGTCAGAATCCAGTTTTTCGATTTCTATCACGTCGCCTTCAGCTACGCGGTATTGTTTTCCACCTGTCTTTATAACAGCGTACATGTTAATTCTCCAAAAATACCCCGGTAAAAAGGGAGCGGTATTATAGAATTACTGTTTATGGGAGTCAAACATCATTTGGTGGAATTTTTCAACTTGTTTCACTCAACCCTTTAACAAGTAGGTAAAGTCCTTAATTTCTTGACAGAACGAGGCCATCTACCTAGCATGCGCAGAATCTTGTAGTCGATGGCATTCATGGATTTCAACTCTATATACAAGCTGGCTGCTGACGACATGGAGGCTGTTAATTCGCTTATCCAGCGAAGATTGCAGTCAGATGTCGTTCTAGTCAACCAGCTTAGCACCTATATTATCAATAGTGGAGGCAAGCGTTTAAGACCGCTTCTTGCCCTGCTTGTTGCGCGCGCCTGTGGTTACCAAGGCGAACGGCATATCGATGTGGCGGCGATTATCGAGTTTATACATACCGCTACCTTACTGCACGACGATGTAGTGGATGAGTCGGATCTACGCCGTGGTAAAGAGACTGCCAACAATGTATGGGGTAATCAGGCCGCTGTGCTGGTCGGTGATTTCCTTTATTCACGCTCATTCGAGATGATGGTTGACGTTGGCATGATGCGTATTATGGAAATCCTGGCGAATACGACCAATACCATCGCTGAAGGCGAGGTTCTCCAGTTACTCAACTGTAATGATGCAGACACCACAGAAGGTCGCTATATGGAGGTTATTTATTCCAAAACGGCGAAACTATTTGAAGCGGCCTCGTTGATTGGAGCGGTGCTATCCGGTCTTTCTGAATCTGACGAACAAGCCATGGCGGAATATGGTATGCGTTTGGGAACAGCTTTTCAGTTGGTTGACGATATCCTGGACTACAGTGCTTCCGCAGAAGAAATGGGTAAAAATATTGGCGATGATCTCGCCGAGGGTAAGCCAACCTTGCCACTGATCGTTGCTCTGGAGCGCAGTGAGGGAGATGATGCTCTACTTATCCGTAGCGCTATAGAACGGGGAGGGGATGAGGGTAGCCTTGAGCGCATACTCAAAATTATTGAAGCTACTGATTCGTTGAGTTACACGCGCGAAATCGCCGAGAAAGAGGTGCAAAAGGCGCTCGATAGTCTACAGTGTTTGCCGGAAAGCGATTATAAGACCGCACTTCACGAGCTAGCTCGTTTCACTACCAGCAGGACTTTTTAATTTCCAAATTATCACTACCCTTCATTTTTTTGTGCCTCTGCCGCATTT
>JANTHA010000187.1 GCA_024762625.1 Thiotrichaceae bacterium | reverse complement strand
ATACTTGTCAAATGTACTATTATAAAAACCGCGCATATAAATAATTAAGCATGAACTAAAAGCGCAAAAAGGAAGTTTTAACTAAAAAAACAAATTGAACAATTTACGGAGAATCTTATGAGTAATAAAAATTACAGATATAGGGAGCTGTTTGCGCCATTGGGAGTCACACTGATATCCAGCATTGCGCTGAGCGCCTGTGGCGGCGGGGGTAATGACGCCAATCCCCTTGATGTTAAACTTGGCAGAGTAATCACTGGCCATTCTCTTACAGGAAACCCGATGGCCGGTAGAACCATTCCGGAGGTGAACAGCAAAACAGTTCAACTTGGGATGCGTCTGTTTTTTTCCAAGACGCTGGGAGGCGACCGTGATTCAGCCTGCGTAACATGCCATCATCCAGTGCTTGGAGGCGGCGATGATTTATCACTTCCTATAGGCGTTGGCGCTCAAAACCCCGATTTACTTGGTCCAGGTCGTCTACATAGGCCTACTGCATTTCACCATGATGGCGGTCCAACCGTCCCAAGAAATGCGCCAACAACCTTTAATCTGGCCGCCTGGGATAGTGCTTTATTTCATGATGGACGTGTAGAAAGTCTGGCTAAAACACCCCTCAAAAATGGCGCTGATGGCGGCGGCATCCGTACGCCTGACAGCGCATTCGGCGTAGAAGACAGCCTGGCCGGGGTTAACCTGGCGCAAGCCCAGGCCCGTTTTCCGGTTACCTCGCCCGAAGAAATGAAAGGGTTTAACAATAACGATAAAAACAACCAGCAAATTCGCGACTATCTGGCTTCTCGCTTTGGCGGTTATGGCCCAGGCGCGGGTGAATTAAGCAATTCCGCCTATTGGCTTGATTTGTTCCGCGACGCCTTTGACAAACCTGCAGCAACGGCTGAAAAACTGATAACGGAGCAGAACATCTCGTTCTTGATTGGCGAATATGAGCGTTCACAATCTCTGGTTGATACACCATGGAAACGTTATGTAGAAGGCGATGTCAATGCAATTTCTGAAGACGCCAAAAAAGGGGCCATGCTGTTTTTCAATTCTGCAGATAAGGGAGGCGCCAATTGTTCAAGTTGCCATAGCGGCGATTTCTTCACTGATGAAGAATTCCATAATGTCGCTATGCCTCAGATTGGCCGTGGTAAAGGCAATGGCCCTGACAAAACCGATGATTTTGGCCGTTTCCGTGAAACTGGCGCTCAGGACGATCTTTACGCTTTCCGTACGCCTACCCTATTGAATGTAGAAGTCACCGGCCCCTGGTCACATGCTGGCGCATATACCTCATTGAAGGCAGTAGTCAAACATATGGCTGATCCGGTAACAGCCGCGTCTAACTATGATACATCCCAGTTGACCCAGACCGGCATCCAGAATCTGGACAAGGTTCAAACCAATACGCAAAAAGCCGTCGCCAAGCTGGAAGCGGATCGACTAGCCGGAAAAGATGTGATTCAGAGCGTATCCCTGACCGATCAGCAGATTGATTATCTGGTTGAATTTTTAAAGACTCTAACGGATCCTTGCGTCAAAGACCGTAGCTGTCTGGCCAAATGGATACCCGATCCGGTTCAGAACGCCGATCCGAATGGCGATCAGCTGAAAGCGGTAGACGCTAACAGTCAGCCGTTATAAGGTTCTGGACATTTATTGCCTAACGCCTTGAAGGTCATTTGAAAGTCATCTAAAACTCATGAAAAGGCGCAACCATGCGCCAACTCATGACGTTTGAATTCAAGATATCAAGCAATCTCCCGTACTGCATTGGCAATACGCTTCACGGCTTTTTCCAGAAGAGTGCGACGACAGGCGAAATTGAGCCGCACAAAGCGCTGATCGCCAAACGCATTTCCCGGCGACAAGCCTACGCCAGCCTCTTCAAAAAACAGTGCGGGATCATCCAGATTCAGTGCTGACGCGTCAATCCACGCCAAAAAGGTTGCTTCAGGCAAGGTCATCGACAAACCCGGCAAGGCGTTAATTTTTTGATATAGATAATCCCGGTTTGCACGCAAATAATCGTTTTGTTCCCGCATCCATTCATAGCCATGAGCAAACGCAGCGGCGCTTGCCGTCTGACCCAATAGATTAATTTCCGGTAGTAGACCTGGCGCAGCTCTGTTCAACGCCTGACGCAGATCCGGATTGGCGACCACAGCAAAACCGCAACTCAATCCCGCAATATTGAATGTCTTGCTGGCGGCCATCAATGTAATGGTGCGTTGAGCGGCGTCCTGGTTAAGCATCGCCAAAGGGATATGCCGTTTATCCTGATCCAGAATCAAATCACAATGGATTTCATCCGAACAAATCAGCACATCGTGAGCTTTACAAAGCGCATGCAAGCGGCTTATTTCATCGCGATTGTATACCGTTCCGCCCGGATTATGCGGGTTACAAAACAGGATCATGCGAACAGAATCCTGACTGTCAAGCGCGTACTCCAGCGCATCCAGATCCAGCACCCAGCGCTGATTTTCCAGTTTCATCGGTATCGTGAGCAATTCCCTCCCTGCGTTCAAGGGAGCCGTTTTAAAAGGCGGATAGATGGTTGCGGGCGAAATCACGGTATCGCCAGGCTTTCCTGCGACCATGCAGGCCAGGTTAAGGCCGCTGACCAGCGAAGGCAGCAAAACGATCCAGTCCTTTTCGATTGCCCAGTCATAGCAGCGTTGCAAATGGTAAACAATGGCGTCTGCTAGTTCATCCGTGGGTTGCTCTGTGTAGCCAAAGACGCCGTGATCGACGCGCTGATGCAAGGCCTCCAGCACCGCCGGACAGGTTTCAAAATCGCTATCCGCCACCCACATCGGAATCACATCGGGCTTGTCTGCGTATTTGTCCCACTTGATGCTGCCAGTGCCTTTTCTATCAACCACTTTATCAAAATTTGTAGTCATCTTAGAGTCCCATTAACGTCTCATGATCGTCCCATTAACGTCCCAGTACCGTTTTGGGGCGTACGCCCATCAGCCCGAGCGTACCAAAATAAGCGAGCATTGCAGCCAGCACCAGCCCCGACAGCGCCAGCCCCTTATGAACTAAAGCGGCATTACGCCACCAGTCATCTGAAGGATTTAACCAGAGCGACACCAGCGCCAGCGCCGCAACAGCCAAGATAATCCGCAACAAATCAGTCAACCAGCGTCCACCCTGTCCTTCACGTTGACGGTAAATATTGTGTTTCCTTAATTTATAAAACAGTAAACCGGCATTAATATAAGCCGCCAGCGCCGTCGCCAAGGCGAGGCCGGCATGTGGTCCGATGTATCCCAGTTTGTACCAGGGCAGCACAATCAGCAGGCTCAGCAGCATATTGCTGAACATCGCGATAATGCCAATACGCACCGGCGTTCTGGTATCCTGGCGCGAATAAAAACCGGGCGCAAGCACCTTGACCAGTATAAATGCTGGCAGGCCTATCGAATAAGTCACCAGGCTCATGCCCGCCATCTCGACATCGCGCCAGCTATTCACGCCATTATGGATCACAGTCGCCAGTATGGGTTTGGCGAGCATCATCAGACCAACCATGGCGGGAATCCCGACCAGTAAAGCCAGGCGCATAGCCCAGCCCAGCGTAGCAGAAAACGCCTCGCCCGCCTGATTTGCATGATCGCCGGAAAGCTTGGGCAGTATCACCGTGCCAATCGCCACGCCAATCAACGCCAGCGGCAACTCTACAAAACGGTCTGAAAAATAGAGCCAGCTGATCGAGCCGGACGCCAGCGCATAGGCGATTCCGGTGTTGATCAGTATATTGATCTGCGCCACCGAGGAGCCGAACAGCGCAGGAACCATCAGTTTCATGATTTTTTTAACGCCCTGATGCGCTTTGTTAAAGCGAAACCGCGGCAATAGACCCAGTTTCATCACCGCAGGCAACTGGAACAGCAGTTGCACAATACCGCCGATCAGTACGCCCCAGGCTAGCGCTTTGACTGGCTCATCAAAATACGGCGCCCACCAGATCGCCGCTGCAATCATCGCCACATTGAGCAAAACCGGCGTAAATGCAGGGATCGCAAACTGCTTGAAGGTATTGAGTATGCCGCTGATAAAAGCCGTCAGCGAAATAAATAACACATAGGGAAAGGTAATGCGCAACAACTCGGCGGCCAGCTCCGGTTGCGCTTTTGAATGTTCGCCCACGCCCAGTGAAAACAGACTGATAATAGCAGGCGCGGCCAGCACGCCAATGACCGATACAATAAACAGAATCAGCCCAAGCGCGCCAGCCACATGATCCAGCAAATCCTTAAGCGCTTCTTTGGAGCGGGTTTCACGGTATTCAGAAAGCACCGGCACAAAGGCCAGTGAAAACGCGCCTTCTGCAAATAAACGCCGTAGAAGATTGGGAATGCGAAATGCAAGAAAAAAGGCGTCCAGCGCGCCGCCAATCACAAAATAATTGGCTATCACCGCGTCCCGCACCAGACCCAGAACGCGCGAAATCATGGTCATGGCGCTGATCGCGGCGCCAGAGCGAAACATGCGACTCATTGTTTTTCCCAGGATTTATGAATGATTTATAAATTATGACGCACTATTATCGCTTAGAGCTAGTATGAACAAC
>JANTHA010000186.1 GCA_024762625.1 Thiotrichaceae bacterium | reverse complement strand
ATGTGGACTGGTTTGCGGCGACAGCCTTGTCGCTCGGTATGATGGCAGGCACCTGGCTTGCGGTTAAAATGGCGATCAGAAAGGGTGAAAAGTTGGTGCGACTTGTACTGGGAGTCGCCTTGGCGATTATTGCCGTCAAGCTATGGTTTGCCTAATTTAACCTAAATTCCTCAGTTGAATGCTATGAAGATAAATAAGCTTATGATTTCTAATGTAAATAGCGCCTTTATCAGCTTCACTCATAGAGTGAAGTCGCTTCAGGCTTGATTGCACAACTGTGATGGCGCATGCCTGCGTTGCAACTGCTTGAAAGGGGGGTAACCATTCCGCGCAGTTACGCCTTGACCTGCACCACCACAGCCGCACACTCAAGTCTGCTCATCTAAGGATTTTAGGTTTAAAGCGCCTCCAGCTTGGCGTAATTCAAAACCAGCCACTTGCTGCCCTCAAGGTCAAAATTGACTTGTACCCGGGCGCTGTTACCCGCGCCTTCCACATCGGTAATAATGCCTTCGCCAAATTTGGCGTGTGCTACGCGCTGGCCTATCGACATGCCGGTTTCATTGCTTTGTACGGGCCTTGTATCCCGCTCAGGGCTTGTTTGCCAACTGTTGCTATAAGTGCTTACTCTTGGCCGGATTTCTTCGATGAGCGTCTCCGGTATCTCTTTTAGAAAACGCGATGGGACGCCGTATAATGTATTTCCGTACAACCTGCGTTGTTCAGCGTAGCTGATCACCAGTTGTTTCTCGGCGCGGGTGATTCCGACATAGCAAAGGCGGCGTTCTTCTTCGAGGCGACCCGCCTCCTCAATCGACATTTGATGCGGAAACAGCCCTTCCTCCATACCAACCAGAAACACCAGCGGGAATTCCAGGCCCTTGGCGGAATGCAGCGTCATGAGCTGCACGCAATCATCGCCGGCCTCTCCCTGGCCTTCGCCTGCTTCGAGTGAGGCGTGCGACAGGAAGGCCGTCAGAAAATCCATGTCCGCGTGTTCATCATCGGGTTTATAGATGAAGCCCTGTGCGGCGGAGATCAATTCGTTGAGGTTTTCAATGCGCGCTCTGCCTGCATCGCCTTTTTCCTTGTTAAGGTAGTGTTCCTTCAGTCTGGAATGCTCAATCACATGATCAACCTGTTCTTCAAGCGGCAGGCCGTCAATGTCGTGGGCCAGTGTGTTAATCAGTTCAATAAAGCCGGCTACGGCGCTGCCCGCGCGGTTTGTGAAAGCCGAATTATCAAGCAGGTCTACTGAGGCTTGCCACAATGAGCGACTGTAATTGCGTGCTTGTTCGCGAATGAGATCAACCGTTTTGTTGCCAATTCCGCGGGTAGGCTGGTTGATGACGCGCTCAAATGATGGATCGTCATGACGGTTAGAGCAGAGTCGCAGGTACGCAAGCGCATCCTTGATTTCAGCGCGTTCAAAAAAGCGTTGTCCGCCATAGACGCGGTAGGCGATGCCGGATTCATTCAGTGTGCTTTCAAAAACACGGGACTGCGCGTTGGAGCGATAAAGTACTGCAATATCGCAATGTGAATGACCGTGGCTGACCCATTGCTGGATGCGTGAGGCGACATAACTTGCTTCGTCCAATTCATTATAGGCGGCAAACAAATGAATCGGATCGCCATCGCCGCTCTCGGTCCACAGGTTTTTGCCCATGCGACCCTGGTTGTTGTCAATCAAGGCGTTGGCGGCCTTGAGTATGGTTCCGGTGGAGCGGTAATTTTGTTCAAGCTTGATAATTTGTGTTTGTGTGAAATGTTTCGGAAAGCGTTGAATGTTTTCAATTCTGGCGCCGCGCCAGCCGTAGATGGATTGGTCGTCATCGCCCACGGCGAAAGGCGCTATGGCGTCGCCTGCAAGCAATCGTATCCAGGCGTATTGCAGTGTGTTGGTATCCTGAAACTCATCCACTAATATATGTTGAAAGCGTTTCTGGTAATGCTGTAACAGGGCAGGGTTATCGCGCAGTAATTCCAGCGAGCGTAATAAGAGTTCGGCGAAATCAACCAGGCCGCCGCGCGCGCAGGCTTCTTCGTACTGCGTGTAAACCTCGGTGAGTTGGCGTGTGGTGGGATCGCCCCGATCTTCAATGTGTTGCGGGCGTACGCCTTCATCTTTTCGGTGGTTGATAAACCACTGCGCCTGTTTGGCGGGCCATAGTTTTTCATCCAGTTGTAATTCGCGCATGATACGCTTGACCAGACGCAGCTGGTCATCTGAATCAAGAATCTGGAAATTTTGCGGTAGTTTTGCTTCTTCCCAGTGTTGTCGCAATAAGCGATGTGACAAACCGTGAAAGGTGCCAACCCACATGCCGCCTACGGGCGAGCCAAGCAGTTTTTCAATACGTCCGCGCATTTCTGCGGCAGCCTTGTTGGTGAAGGTTACGGCGAGAATCGCAAAGGGAGACACCTGTTCAACCTGGATTAGCCAGGCAATGCGGTGCACTAATACTCTGGTTTTGCCGCTGCCAGCGCCCGCGAGAATCAGTAAAGGCGCTGTTGCGGCGGATACGGCTTCCCGTTGAGGTTTATTCAGTTCGTCTAAAATATGAGAAACATCCATATGGAGATTGTAACGGTGTGATACCATTCGCGACAATTTTTATTGGAAAATATTTTGAAATGCATAATCTGATTATCTGGGTGCGTCACTTGAGGCGTATTGCGCTGTTCGAGGTGAGCACCAGAACGGTATTGCTTGTCTTGATGGCGCTGGGACTCTGGGTTGCTACCCGCCATCTTGATTTTCCGGAACAATTAAATCTCAATGATAAAGTGATACACGTTATCGTATTTTTTGGTTTTTCGGTGTTAATGGATCTAGCTTCTGATAGAAAACCTTTCTGGTTATGGAAAGGGACGCCCTTGTTTCTTTACGGGGTTTTTGTGGAAATTGCTCAGTATTTTTCGCCTGAAAGGACATTTTCTTTTCTGGATATGCTGGCGGACTTCGGCGGGATCCTGCTTTATTTTCTTGTTAAAAGTTTGCTGGTTTGGATTGATTCCAAAAGAACGGGTCATCCCGGCCGAAAAACGGCGCGTGAGGGGGAGTGAAGGAGAATATTAAAGTATTAAAAAATGCTAATATAATTTTGCAGAGTTTTGTTGAGTGTGTCTGGCTTGAATGTTAGAATTCGCGCCTCTTGAATTGCCTATATTGCGTTTTTTGCTGGATGCTGTCTTGGCAAGGTAATGGTTTAAGGTAGTGCTTTGATATGGCGCTGTGGCATGTCGTTGTGCTAATGTCGGGATGGACTTGTCAGACGTAAGCGGCGCAATAAGCCGAAAAAAGAGTGAGAAACATGCGTAGTCTTTTAATTATCCAAGCCTCACTGGTGTTGATTGGCGTCGCCATCTCGTTCTATTATTTGGCGAATGATGGTTTGTTGTCAGCGGCATATGGCGGCGCTATTGCGCTTGCCAACACAGTTTTATTGTCACGCCGGCTGGATTCGGCGGGCGAGATGGCTGAAGACAATCCGGAAAGCGGCGTTTTGACGCTCTATCTGGGAGTGGTTCAGCGTTTCATTTTTGTGCTTGTCATGTTTGCTGTGGGAATGGGATTGTTAAAACTAAGCCCTCCTCCCATGCTGGGTACGTTTGCGCTCGCACAGTTGGCCTATATGTTATTTGGCTCAAAACACGCAAAGCCAATGCAGGCAAAGAAAATGCCTGTGGACGATGCGGCTAATAAATGACGCGGCTAAAAAATAATGTGGCGTTAACGGCAGCAAATGAAAAAGTTGCAACTGTTGAAAGTAATTAAAAAAAGATTTTACGGAGTGGATGATACGTGAGTGAGTCTAACGCACCTGCAATTTCAAATCCTGTTGAATATATTCAACATCATTTGCAAAATATGACGCTGAGCGGCGAGCGTCCTGCGAGTCTAATTGATTTTAATGTATTTTTTGTTGATACATTTTTAGTGAGTCTTTTTCTGGCGGTGTTGTTTGGATTTGTCGCCTGGCGGGTAGGTAAAAATCTTGATCCGGACAAGCCCACGGGTATGCAGAATTTGCTGGAAATGGTGGTGGAATTCGTTGATCAGCAAGTTAAAGATATTTTTCCGACTGCGGATAAGTGGGTGGGGCCTCTGGCGATTACGATTTTTGTCTGGGTTTTCCTGATGAACGCAATGGACTTGCTTCCTGTTGATTTGATTCCTTCGCTTGTGGGGGGCGTTGCCAGCGTGTTTGGTTATGATCCGCATCATGTCTATTTTAAAGCTGTTCCGACTACCAATCTGGATACAACCTTTGCTTTGGCGCTTCTGGTTTTTGGCTTGATTATCTTTTATAACATTAAAAACAAGGGATTAATCGGCTATATCAAAATGTTTTTGTTTCATCCGTTTGGCAAGTTTGCAATCCCTGTCAATGTTGTCATGACAGCGATTGAAGAAATCGCCAAGCCGATCAGTCTGGCCTTGCGACTGTTCGGAAATATGTTCGCAGGCGAGTTGCTGTTTTTGTTGATTGCGTTGCTGGCTTTTTCTGTCTGGGCAATGCCGGGTCAGGTTGTGCTGGGCACCTTATGGGCGATTTTCCATATCCTGGTGATTACCTTGCAGGCGTTTATATTCATGTTGCTGACCGTTGTTTATCTTGGTCTGGCAAGTCAGGGTGTCGATGAGCATTAATCGGGCGCTAGTACGGATTTA